>CAYSIU010000227.1:0-5232 GCA_964431095.1 uncultured Chitinophaga sp.
TTTCCCAAATTACCTTTAACTAAATCCAAAGAACTTTTTAGGATTATTGAAAGAACCGGTTCAGCATCCCTGGTTGCTACTACAATTTCCTTGTCTATTTTTTTTAAACTTTCCAAAAAACCATTGCTAATTTCAATATCATTTATGAGTCTATTGTTTTTAATAGCACTTGTTGCCTGGTGTATTAATGATTCAACTATACTAATATCCAACTCAGAAAAGCAGTTTTCCACATCGCATTCGATCATGTAGACCCCTAATACTTTGTCATCAAGCACTAGTGGAATCGCTAAAGCTGATTTTACTTTGGAGTCTACATTTTTTTGATCTTCAAACTTAAAATAGTCCTTATCATCCTTCATATTCTTCATTACTTGTAGCTTCTTTAATCGAGCAGCTCTTCCGGTTATACCTGTGTTTACACTATATTGATAGCCAATTTTATATTCATAACTTTTTGAGGAAAACAGTATTTGAAGTATTTCTTGTTTTTCATCATAAGAACTATAAAACCCCAGCCCCTTTTTCAGGAGATCCAGTAATTTTTCCAATACGGTTTTAAGAATTTTGGTTTCTCTTTGGGAATAATCAGTGACAAAAATGTCCTTTTTGATGTCTAGTATCTTGTTTGAAGCCTTACTAAAGCTATTTAAAAGAGACTCCTTTTCTTCAACAGTTAATATCTTTACACCATAAACTATTAATATAGATAATGAGATTAAAATAGCTATTTTTAGAACAAGCCCTATTGCAAACCCTATATTATCAATATTTAAAAGTAGTAAGTTGGGTTCAAAAGGATTGACACGATAAACTGACAGAAATTGTAATAAGGCGTAAAAAAATGTTACTGTACTCAGAACCCTCCTTCGTTTAAATTTAATTTCCAGTTGTTTAAAAAAGAATGACAAAAAATACAGAATAGAAAAATCAAAAACACAAGCTGGTAAATATTTTAGATTTATGTACGGAATTAGGTTAATATTACCCGAAAAGAGTTTAATACAGCCCGCTAATAGTGCAAGCAGAATGACTTGAAGTACGTTTATTTTTTTAAAAATTTTGGGCTGCTCTTTTTTGAATGAATTATGAATTGCGATAAAAAAGATGCACATGTTTAAAAGATCCATACCCGTCCTAATAGCTAATTTGGTACTTTCGGGAAGCCCAGGACCGCTGATTGAAATTTTTATTATGAGGTAAAAAAGATTTATTCCCCAAGCATAGGAAATGAGTTTGAACTCCTTAAATCCAAGTTTATAAAATTGGTAGCATTGGAGTACCAGACATATAACAACCGGAATTTGAATTGCGATTATGTAGTTTACCCAGCTCGCGTTTTTAAGTAGATTGTAAATAAGATTATTAAAATTCATAAAAGAATGGTTGTTTCATTGGCTCGATAACATAGAAAGATATTAAAATTGATAGTGGGTTCATAATTCAATTTAATCAAAATGTCTCTTACAGATTTACCAGCTTCCTGCTGGTGAAGGATGGAGACAATCTTAGCCTCCGTAAATCGTGTCTTTTTCATAATTGACCATTTAAGTTAAGAGATAATCTCTAACTTCAAGGGGGCAACTTTTGGGGGAGCTTACACTAGTGCAACTATTATATTTGTTATATTAAGTATAAGTTGCCAATTCATATTTACTGATTTATAGTCCAAAAGTCAGCCATCAACTCAGCTTGTTTCAGCACTGTGTCAATCGCCTTTTGTTGCTTATCAGGAGGATAGCCGTACTTGTTTAATGTACGTCGTACAAGCACCATCAATTTAGCTCTTGAACTTTCCCTGATAGTCCAATCAATGGTAGCATTGGCTCTCACTTTGTCTGCAATTTCCCTGGCAATGTCTCGAAGGGTATCGTCTCCCAATACCTGCACGGCACTGTCATTCACTTCAAGTGCATTATAAAACGCAACTTCATCGCTACTGAGCCCCAGCTTTTCACCTTCTTTATCCGCCTCTTTGATTTGCTTTGCAATGTTGATTAACTCCTGGATTATTTCTGCTGTCGTCAGGAGATTGTTCTGATACTTCTTTATTGCTGATTCCAACATTTCTAGTAGCTTCCTGCTTTTTACAAGATTGGTTTTTGCTCTTGCCTTTAATTCATTGTTCAGAATCTTCTTCAATAATTCAATAGCAAGATTCTTATGCTGCATTCCCTGGACTTCCTGAAGGAAATCGTCAGATAAAATTTCTAATCCCGAAATATCGGGTTTGTCAATCCCGGCAGCATCAAAAATATCAATCACTTTATCGCTGCTTAATGCCTCATCAACTATCTGTTTAATTGCTGTTTCTATTTCCTTATCGGATTTGCCCCCGCCCACTGGCGCATCAAATTTCACTAGCCTTGCTTTCACTGCCTGGAAGAACGCAACTTCGGGAAGGTGGAGCTGTACCTCTTCTCTGGTGATACAAAGTGAAAGGGCCTGACTAAGCAAACCTACTTCCCGAATAAATCTCTCTTTCCCATCTTGCAACCCAAGGATATGTTCTTCCGCTTGAAGAATAATAGAAAGTTTTTCTCTTGCATCAACAGCAAAGAATCTTCTATAGTTGAATTTGAAACTGTTTTCATAATATGCTTCCGGTTCTGCTGCAATCAATCCTTCATAAGTAGTAGCTTCTTCATTAAACATTTGCTTTACTACCTCCAACTTCTCTTTAAACACGTCAACAGCTTTGCCTATATTTTCTGCTGGCTCACCCTTACCGCCAGCTTCACCATAAAATAAAAGGGCCTTTTTGAGGTCAGTAGCAATTCCCAAATAGTCCACAACCAAACCTCCAGGCTTGTCTTTAAAAACCCTATTTACCCTGGCAATTGCCTGCATCAAATTATGATCACGCATGGGCTTATCAACGTACATCGTGGTGAGACAGGGTGCGTCAAATCCAGTAAGCCACATATCACGAACGATAACCAATTTCAACGAATCGTCTGGATCTTTCATTCTTTCTGATAAATTCCTTCTTTGTTGTTTCGTAGTATGATGCTTGGCTATCTCTGGA
Organism: uncultured Chitinophaga sp.; assembly: GCA_964431095.1. GTDB lineage: Bacteria > Bacteroidota > Bacteroidia > Chitinophagales > Chitinophagaceae > JJ008. The sequence continues at coordinate 3,029 of CAYSIU010000227.1, forward strand.
CCGTCTGAGCTACTCGATGTCATTACTACCTTGATAACGCCTTTAGTCAAATCATCATCATGCCATTGCGGTCGAAATGCAATTATTTCTTTGTAAATTTCTGCCGCAATCCTGCGACTCATGGCAACAATCATCGCCTTACCTTCAAAGGCAGTTTGTCTTTTTTCGAAATGAGTTACAATATCCTTTGCCAGATTCTTAATCCTTTCCTGGTTTCCAACAATGGCTTCCAATTTTGTCCATTTGGCTTTTGCTTTTTGCTTTTCAGTCACTTCTTCGTCTTGCTCTAAATCTTTATCAAATTCCTCAATCAATCTTCTTCCTTCCTGGTCAAGATTCACTTTAGCAAGCCTGCTTTCGTAGAATATTTTCACTGTTGCACCATCTGCAACAGCATCTTTTATGTCGTAGCGGTCAATATAGTTACCAAAAACCTGTGGTGTATTAACATCTGTGCCTTCAATCGGAGTGCCGGTAAATCCAATATACGTTGCATTGGGCAAAGCGTCTCGCATATATTTCGCAAACCCATAAGCGAGTCGCTTACCTTTTACATTCTTATTCGGATCTTTTATATCCACATACTTCGCTTCAAAGCCGTATTGAGTTCTATGAGCCTCATCTGCTATTACAACAATATTCTTCCTGTCAGAAAGCTGGTCATATTCAGATTTGTTACCTTCCGGTAAAAACTTCTGAATAGTCGTGAATACAATCCCACCACTTGCTACTTTCAATAGCTCTTTTAGATGTTCTCTGCTTTCGGCTTGAACGGGGTCCTGTCTTAACAATTGGGTTGATGCAGCAAACGTATCATACAATTGATTATCCAAATCATTGCGGTCTGTAATAACTACAATAGTGGGATTTTTCATTTCAGGGGCTGTAATGAGCTTACCCGAATAAAAGACCATAGACAAGCTTTTACCACTACCCTGAGTGTGCCAAACGACACCACCTCGTTTATCTCCATTTACACTTGATGCAGTTATCGTTGATTTTATGGCACTATTAACAGCATAGTATTGATGATATGCAGCCAGTTTCTTTTCAGTTTGTATCTGGATTAATCCAGTCTTGCTATCCTGTTTTTTTGACTTTTCAAATACAATAAAATTTCTGACAAGGTCAAGGAACGTAGATGGCTGTAACATCCCTTTGAGCAAAGTCTCCAGTTGAGGTTTGAACCGGGAGGCATCTTTTATTCCATCCGCACTTTTCCAGGCCATATAGCGACTAAAATCGGCAGAAACACTTCCAGCCTTACATTCTAATCCATCACTTATAATGCAAACTGCATTATAAGTAAAGAGTGAAGGAATAATCGCTTTGTAGGTCTGTATTTGTTTATATGCACTGTTTATATCAGCATTTTCATCGGCGGGGTTTTTCAATTCGATAACTCCTAAAGGGAGACCGTTTACAAACAATAAGACATCCGGTCGCTTATTCTGATTTTTTTCGATTATTGTGTATTGATTAACTACAAGAAATTGATTATTCCGTGAATCCCCGAAATCAATTAGCGCTACTTCATAACTTCGTTCAAATCCATTTTCCTGATAAGGGATTTTTACTTTTTCAACCAATAGTCTGTGGAATTCCTCATTGTTGTGTAGCAACTCAGGTGAAGAAATTCGTAATATCTTTTGAATAGCTGCATCCAACGCATCATCAGGAAGATTAGAGTTTATTTTTCTAAGTGCTTGTCGCAACCTGACAATTAATATGATTTGCTCAAAGCTTTCCCTTTCGCAAAATAGTCCTTCAGGGGATATTTCTTTTCCATTCGCATAATTCCATCCCTGAGATTGTAAAATTTCAATCGTTGATTCTTCAATAATATTTTCAGTGATAGACTTCAATTAACGCTTCTTTCTAACAATTCTTCTCTAAAAAATTTATATAGACTGTTTTTAAAATCTTCTTCACGTTTCTCTATATCCTCTTTTAACCAATCATTTTTTGGATAGGTACTTAGTTCAAGTACGGCTGCAATCTTTGATTCACTGTAACGCTGTTTCTTTTTTCCAAAATAGCCATTTCTGGCTTCAATGTTAACCTTCTTTTAAAAAACAATTTCTTTCCCAATTTTATTAAGGAACCAAGAAGCCATGAAATTCAATTCCTGTCGCTACTTGCATTGAGGTGAAGGTCGGATTTGAACCGATCCCCGCCTGCGGCTGGACGGTTTATCCCGACAA
>CAYSIU010000228.1:0-5219 GCA_964431095.1 uncultured Chitinophaga sp.
CTTTTTAAAGCTGGGCATGTCATCGCGACCTTCCGATGTTTTATAAAAAAGGGATCCATCCGTCTGGGTCTGAACATCCACTTTGGTAAAATCTCCGGGTTCCGTCTTTAACTGTGCGGCCTTGGGCCCATCCCCCATTCCTTTACTGCCATGACAGGATTTGCAATGTGTAGCCCAAAGGGCTTTACCGGCTGTTAACGATTCAGCATCTGATGCAACAGGATTTTTTTTGCTTTTGGCGGCATCAGGGACCGGCCAGGGTTTTTTTTGCTGAAAGGAGCTGAAGGCACTCAACATGCCCATGATAAAAACGCCGCAAATGAGAACAACTACAGGATGAATGAGATTCTTGTTCATTTTAAAAGATTTATAAATGATAAATTCATTTAATTAAAAATACCTGAACTCATCTTCAGGAAACAAGGTATTGCGAAGTCTTTTTTTATCGATTGATAAAGACAGGGAAGCCCCATGATTTTAATCATGTGCCGGTACGGACAATAGGCTTATTTCTCTTCAACTATTATTCGCCTTCAATCGGCGTATTTTTGGCGCTTGTCCATTCCCGAAATAAAATCCCAGTTCGGTATCAATATTCATCATATCTATATGCACCGGCGCTTTTATTCTATCAAAAAGGATGATACCGCACATGTCATTGTCAGCGTCCAGGTCAACCAGGATTTTACTTTTGTCCGCTTTTACAAAAAGCAGATAACGGCATTTTGAAGTTTCAATAATCCTGATACGAGGCCAATTTTTTTTCAGTACCTCGCGGGCATTTCTCATTTGGTAATAACAATCGTGTTCAGCACTTTCAAAGAACGATTTTTTGTTGACCATCCTGATTTTTTCAAGCTGGATTGAATCAGGGCTGAAAAAAACGGCCGACGCAGCATCGATCACCAGGGTATCAGGGAAACTGGAACCCGGCTTTGCAGGCGCGACCCGGGAGCTTCGTTGACCGGGTTGCTGATTTTTTTTGTTTGTCTGCTGTTTACAGGAGTGAGCGGTTAACAAAGCAGGGATCATGAATGATGCAACAAGATAACCGCCAACAATGCTTAAAGTGCTGCGTTCTATCTTAAAAAGTTTTTTCATCCGGGAATTTTTTTATAAGACAAGAGAGAAAACCCGTGCGGATCAGCGACCGGTATAAAAATAAAAAACCCTGAATAAATGTCAATTCAGGGCTTTTGATGGTTGCCGGGCTACGATTCATCGACCAGGGAAAAAATTAATAATTCCACAGCCGGGTAATATTGAACCCGATCAGGAATTTACCCCCGTCTACTTTTGAATGAGTAGCGGCATCGGTATAATTAAACGGGCTATTCGAGTTGAATAAGTTATTTCTTTGCGGGTTCAATAAGGAATAATTACTAAAAAACATCTGGAAGCAATGGCTGCTGGTAATGATCTCAATACCCACCGAAATATTGGGGTTTGGGTTATTGGTGGGATGCCGGGTGATCGGCTGGTCATAGTCGGCTATGAGTGACATGACATTGGTCAGCTTAAAACGTCCTGCAATAGCAATCGCAAAATGATCATTTTTCATAGACCGGAAGATCTCTTTGCCGGTGCTATCGTTCTTTGTGTAATAACCGCTTACCGCATTCTGATGTGATACACTGGGGGCGATCTGGAGGGAAAGTTTATTGCTGACTTTCCGGGCAATGATCAGCTGGTGGAAAAAGACGAACCGGTCGGTCCAGTGCTTGATCCCGCTGTAGTCATAAATAACAGGGTCCTTTCTGGAATCATAACCCGCGTTGCAATAGTAACTGACACTTACCGGGTATTTCCCTTTGGTTTGACTAATGATGGCATATTTGGCATTGAAATCCCAGAGCATATTGCTTTTGGTGATCCCGATACCGAGATTTAACCTGTTTATCGGGGAATAACTGAATCCGAGGCGGATATTAGAGGGGGCAAAAATTCCCCAGAGATCTTTATATCCTTTATCAACAGTACCGAAACGGTGCATGATATCCATTTCAAAGGTTTTTTTAACGGGCACGATCACGGTCTGGTCCTCGATGATCCAGACACTCTGAAACGTATTTTTAGCAGGTTTGACCTTTACAGGAACCTTCGGTTCATCACTGGTAGCGGTACTGTCGTTCTGCGAAAATGCCGGAAGGGTCATCACAGCAAGACAAATAACCAGGCAAGCCTGTCTGCCGGCAGACAGGGTAGGCATACCCGGTAGTGAGGCTGGCCGTGCAAACCAAGTGCGGGGTTTATGGATAAAAAGTTTCATGTCTTTAATTTTTTGAGATCCTTTAATTATTTTGAGCGCCGGTTCTTATCCAATCATACACTTTTTGACGATCGCTTGCCACTGGAATATGGTCTTTCATATCTCCATTGATTTCAGTATAGAGGATGCTTTGTTTCGGAACGATCGTATTTACAAAACCACCATTGACGATCTGATTATAAGAAATGTCAATGGTCATATAGGGTTTTTGAGCCCCGTTAACATGACAGCCGGAAAGCGCACATTTTGAATTGAACATGGGAGCTATATCCGTCTTATAACTGACCGCCTGCGGAGGGCCATCGGGGTCAACCGCCGCATCGGGAAGGATCACATCTTTATAACAACCGGAAAGTAAAACTCCAGTCAATAACGATAGAATAATAAAAAGCGTTTTCATGATTAAAATCTTTAAGGTGATCACTTGTTATTGAAATTCATGTTACATTGAATATCAATTTTATCTCCAATACTGGTGCTGGTAATACCATAGTCCCTGCAATTGAACTGGAAACTCAGCTGCAGTCCGAATACATCATACGCAGCGGCAGTTCCGAATTGCACGGTGGCCCTGGGAATGTATTTTAACCGGCCCACAATGGTTTTAGAAAGTGGCGCCGTTAGTTTTCCCTGCCAGGTCAACGTAAGCGTGACGATATAGTCAGCACTGAGTGGATCAAACTCAACCTTCGTGGTTTTGATCTTGGCCAGGTTCGTCACCGTAAGATTTTGTACACCGGCTACAATGGCTGTTGTTCCCAGGTTAGTTATATTGCATCCGGCGTCTCTTCCCGGCTCACCGGTATTCGATTGGTTGATCTGTACATACCCATTAAAATAGGATTTGGAAGGATCATTTTCATAAAATGCCCAGGAAGTATCTTTCAGGGGCTGGCCGGCAGTTGTATAATTCAACATTTCGGCGTCGATGACATCATGCATCCCGAACTGGTTAAAACGGCCAGTCAGCAAACCGGCTGCGCCAACATAACTAGTAGACCATAACACACTGGAATGGGCCTTATCCAGTTTCCATTCTGCAGGATTGCCGGCGGTCATGTTACCCGGCAACATTATTTCGTTACCGTGTGTGATAACCGGGTTGGTGGATGCTGCTGGTGGAGGAATTTCATTGTTGTGGGTACAACTGATAAAATACCCGTAACTACTGACAAGAAGCAGCGACACAAGCAAGGCTTTATTGTTTAAGAGTTTCATAAAGAAATATTTTAAATTGAATAATAGCTTTAGTAGCCGAATAAAGCTATTTCGGTTCGCATGACGCAGCTATGACCTTTATCAAAAATTGAAATGAGATATGTCAGAGATGGAATAAATTCTGCTCATGATGGAGAAACTCACCGCTTATTTAAGAAGGTATAATCAGGAAGAATTAATTCTGGAGTGTAACAGAATCAATGTGTTAACGGGTCTTTTTGGGGGACCTTATTCTCTTTAGCAGCAGGCAGACTATTACCACGAAAGCCAGTGTGCCTGCATTCAGCAGAAGGCTGTTGGTGTAAATATTCATATCATTTTTAATGATCTCTTTGCCGGCTGAGGAAACAATATGCATATAAAGGTCTCTTGCCAGGAAGAAAAAAAATACCAGGCTGTGCAGAAGGCTGTAGAAAGGTTTTTTATTGAATACCGGGAGCCAGAAAAGGAGTGATAACACCCCCCATATTTTTAAAAAGGGTAAATGAAATTGATCTGCAATATTTTTAAACGAGTAATCGGGATAAAGATCTTTTAAAATGAGGCCGAGAAAAAGGGTACCGCTCAAGGCATAGGCCAGGGGTCGTAAGGCGATAAGCTTGTTTAGAAAATAATTTCCTTTTTTGGCCCCATTCCCGGCGAGTACCTGTACCAGGGCATAAATAAGGGGGTACCCGGTAAAAAAAGTCATCAACTCCAATCGTTCGAAATAAGCCAGCAGTTCGTTGCCCATAAAAATTGATACCCTTTGGTAAATTCTATTTGCTTTCCGGGGGCCATTTTTAATTCACTGGCTATGATAAATAAAAATAGTTAAGCCAGCTTTTGAGTAGCCATTTTGTTTTCACGACTCAACACTTTCCAGGCGATGAGCATACTCAGGGACATGAATACAGCCCCCAGCAAAAATGAAACCCCGGGAAAATAAAATGGAGCCTTCCCGGTAGTAAAGTATTTGAAAAGATTATTCATGATAAGAGGACCGATGATGGTGGTTACGCTCATGAGGCTGGTCAATGCTCCCTGCAGTTCACCTTGCTGATTTCTGGGCACATGGCTAGCCATAGTAGATTGTAAAGCGGGTCCGGCAATGCCACCGAGACAGTAGGGTACAAGAAAAACAAACATCATCCATCCGCGGGTAGCGAATGCAAATAACACCAGTCCAATAGTATACAAAAAGAAACCGAGGTAGATACTTTTTTCATTACCCAGTTTTGGATTGACAACTCGCGTCAGGCCACCCTGCACAGCCCCAACCAGCGCACCCACCACTGCCAGTGAAATACCTACCAGTTTCTCTGTCCATTGAAAACGATAAATCGTAAAATAATTCCAATTGCCCTGGACCGCCATGGCGGCGAGGTAAAGCAAAAAATAGCAGAGTGCCAGGCTACTTATAGCAGGGGTCGTTTTCAGGAATTGAAGTGAACCGAAGGGATTGGCCTTTTTCCATTCAAAACGGCGGCGATGTTCTTTGCTTAATGATTCTGGCAAAACAAAATAACCATACAAGGCATTCAGTAAACAAAGTCCCGAGGCAGCAAAAAAAGGAGCCCGAACTCCCCACCCGGATAGTAATCCACCGAGGGCGGGGCCAATGATAAATCCGAGTCCGAAAGCCGCCCCGATCATTCCGAAGTTTTTAGCCCTCGTCTCTGGGTTACCCAAATCAACAATTAACGCACCTACGGTAGTAAAACCTGCACAGGTAATTCCCGAAATTTCCCCC
>CAYSIU010000229.1:0-5179 GCA_964431095.1 uncultured Chitinophaga sp.
CAGGGCTGTCCCCTGTATGCTGTCATTGGTATCATTCAAGACAAGAGTATACTGATAACGTAACACATCGATATTGCTTTGGCCAAAAAATGAAATGCTTTGCAATAAAACGAATAAAATAAAAAAAACTCTCTTCATCTTGTAAAAATGAAACCTGAAAATAGTAATTTATCCCTGTAGAAAAACTTAAATAATCATTTACAGTTCAGGCAAATTGCCTATGGCTGACTGCCATCCCGATAGTGATCGGGAGCCGATTGCCGTTTCAAAGTTTTTCCAGCATCTCCACCACTTTCTCCCTTTTCAGGATCAGGTAGCCGATGCGGTCATCGCTGATGCCTTCCTTTAACCGGTAGCTGAATTCCAACTGCTCATCCTTCAGGTGGGTCTCAAAATAGCGGAAGGAGATATTGGAGTAGCTTTTCAATTCTTCCCCGATTTCGTACAAGTGAGTGGAAAGAATGAATAGTGAGTTTTTGATCTTGATAAGGCCTTTGATCACCGTCAGAGAACACTTCATCGCATCCTGTACATTGGTGCCTTTGAAGAGTTCATCGATCAGTACCAGCCATTTTTTTCCGTTATTGATTTTTTCGATTGTGTTCTTGATCCGCTGCACTTCGTTGAAAAAGAAACTTTCCCCCTTGGCAATATTGTCTTCTACATTGATATTGCTCAGCAACCCGTCGAATAAAGTCAATTTCATTTTTTGAGCCGGCACCCCCATCCCGATATGCGCCAGGAAAACGGCAGAACCCACGGATTTTATCAGGGTGCTCTTGCCGGCCATATTGGCGCCGGTAAGGAAAAGAAAATTATGCTGCGGGTCCATCTGCAGGTTGTAGGCGACAGGCATTGGCAATAACAGGTGATAAAGCCCCGAGGCTTCTACCAGCGAAGTTTCCTGTTCCACGAATTCAGGGAAGGTCAGTCCAAACGTTTTAACCGCCACCGCCATCGAATACCAGGCATCGATGCGGCTATAGATATCTACGAGCTCCAGCGTGTTGGTTTTATAACGCCCCCGGAGATAGTAACCAAAATATAAATTCTGCCGGGTGGAGAATTGTTTACCCGGCTCCGTTTCCGAGAGCTTTTGCAGGGCCGGTTCCTTCAATATCCCGTTGATGCGGTCAATATAGATCCGGATGTAGAGGGGCAGGTCAAGACCTTCGAACAACTCAGCGATCTTGCGGATGCCGCGATAGAAATCCCCCAGATGCCCAAGAGAATATTTTACCATGGAATAATCTTCGCGGTGGAGCCATTTATAGAACATATTTGTGAAAGACGCCGGAGTCTCGCTGATGGGATCAAGTGCATAATCGAGAAATTTCTCTATGACGAGTATCGTGCCATTGCTGATATCCGTGGGCCAGTCTTTCACGTGTTCCATGAAAGTGCGGATGACTTTTTGGGTACCCAGTATTTTTTTCAGGTCATCATGCGGTTCGCTGAAGAATTTACGCAACCATTCCCTTCCCCCGGTCGTGCGGGTGAAATTCAGCTTGTGAAAAATAGAAAATTCTTCTTCCGTGTGGAAGATAGAGATATCATTAAAGGATTGTTTGTCTATCTGCATGGGCCCTATCCCCCTAAAAGGGGCTAATTAAGCTGACTATTGAGAATTTTCTATCGGTCAAATTCCAAACGTTTCCCTTTCTGGGATTCATCCCATATTCCATTTCCATATACCAAATGCCCGTTTACAAATGTATGCGTAATGCTTGCAGGAAATGCAAAACCTTCCAAAGGGCTCCAGCCGCATTTGTACAAAATATTTTCTTTTTTCACCGTTGCCGGCTGATCCATGTCCACAATCACCAGGTCGGCATAATAACCCTCGCGTATGTATCCACGGTCTTTTACCCGGAAACAATCAGCCACGGCATGACTCATCTTTTCAGCGATCTTTTCCAAACTTATCTTTCCCAGTTTATAATAGTGCAACATTAATAATAATGAATGTTGCACCAGGGGCAGACCGGCGGCTCCCTCGTTGACTTCTGCCTGAGGGGTGATAAAACCGTTTACGTTTCTTGTAAGGCCTTTTTCTTCCAGCGTATGAGGCGCATGATCGGTGGCGATCACATCAAGACGGTTATCCAGCAAAGCTTCCCACAAGGCTTCTTTATGATGAGGCGCTTTGATGGCGGGATTACATTTGATCTGGTAATCCAGTCGCGCATAGTCATCCGCGGTAAAATGCAGGTGATGCACACAGACTTCCGCGGTGATGCGTTTTTCTTTCAAAGGCATCATATTGCTGAAGAGCTGCAACTCTTTTTCCGTACTGATATGAAGAATATGCAAACGGGTGTTGTACTTTTTGGCGATCTGGATCGCATAAAGGGAAGATGCATAACAGGCTTCTTCAGTGCGGATGAGCGGGTGATCTGCCGCCGTTAGTTGTTTCCCGGTGGCTTTTAATTTTAACAGGTTATCACGGATCATCTTTTCATCCTCGCAATGCGTGGCAATCAGTAATTCGCTTTCACGGAAGACTTTGTCGAGCGTTGCAGGATTATCCACCAGCATATTGCCGGTGCTGCTCCCCATAAATATTTTCACCCCGCAGATATCCTTCTTTTTGTCATTTGATTTTAGCACTTCATCCGTGTTGTCATTACTGGTGCCCATGTAAAAGGAATAATTCGCCAGCGAGGAGTGGGCTGCTATCTTGTACTTCTCTTCCAGTAATTCCTGCGTGAGTGCACGGGGAAGAGTATTGGGCATTTCCATGAAACTGGTAACACCACCCGCCGCCGCTGCTTTGGATTCGGTCTGTATGGTTGCTTTGTGGGTAAGCCCAGGCTCGCGGAAATGCACCTGGTCATCAATGCAGCCGGGGAATAAATATTTCCCTTCTCCATTTATCTCTATGCAATTCGTATCCTTCGTGTCATTCTTGCCAATTCGTGTAATAACTCCCTCGCTTATCAACAGATCTTCTGTTTTAATACTGCCCTCGTTGACAACCAGTATATTCTTAATCAGGTATTTTTGCATATCTTGTCCGGTGAATTTTAGACCAAAGCCAATACCCATGCAATTTAAACAAACCCTTGTAAGACTTGCCTTTATCCTTTTTCCCGCCACCTTATTTTCGCAAACCACCTATCTGCCCCCCGGTGATAAGGCCAACCTCCTGATGGAACGGCTGGAAATAAAAAGCCGCACCGATTCATTTTTCAATTTCTCCAAAACAAAGCCCTATAGCCGGAGACAGGTCATGAATGCATTGAAGCATTACAGCCAGCAAAATGGTTCCCAACTTTCAAAAGTGGACGCGTACAATATTCAACGGCTTAACCTGAATAACCTCGAGTACCTGCCGGAGACGGAGCGGGCCAAATACAACAGCAAAAAACCCATTGCCAAAAGCTTTTATCGCACCCCTGCCAACCTCTATGAAGTGCATATAAAAGATTTTGACCTGGTAGTGAACCCTGTGATTCAATACACCCTGTCAAAAGAGAATAACAGCAGCGAAAAACTTTTTTTAAATACCCGTGGCTTGTATGTCAGGGGTCATATTGCTCACAAGATCGGTTTTTACTCCTATATCACCGATAACCAGGAACGTGACCCTTCGTATGTGCGCCAGTACGTAAGCGACCGGAAAGCCGTACCGGGGGAAGGCTTTTATAAAGCGTTCAAGGGAAATGGCTATGATTATTTTGATGCCCGCGGTTATTTTACTTTTAATGTCACAAAGTATATTGACGTTGCATTTGGGTATGATAAGAATTTCATCGGCACCGGCTACCGCAGTATGTTCCTGAGCGATTTTGGCAGCGGTTATCTTTTTTTGAAGCTCAACACCCGGATCTGGCGGATCAATTACCAGAATCTTTTTATGGAGCTTCATTCCTCCATACCTCCGGCTGCCACACAACTCGTGCCCAAGAAATATGCAGTTCTACATCATCTCGATGCGGCCGTCACCCGCTGGCTCAACATCGGTTTGTTTGAGGGCGTGATATTCGGCCGAAAGGATCATTTTGATTTCGGCTACCTGAACCCCATTATTTTTTATCGTTCTATCGAACAACAGAACGGGAGTTATGATAATTCTCTCATCGGCCTGGATATAAAAGCCAATCTTCCGAAACGTTTCCAGGTATATGGACAATTCATGCTGGATGAATTTTTATTATCCGAAGTGAAAAAGAACCGGGGTTGGTGGGGAAACAAATGGGGCATCCAGATCGGAGCGAAATACATTGATGCATTTGGGGTGAAAAATCTTGACCTGCAGGTGGAACATAACAGGGTTCGGCCCTTCACCTATTCACATTATGATTCCGTGGGTAATTATACCCATTACAACCAGCCCCTGGCGCACCCGCTGATGGCGAATTTCAGCGAGTTCATCGGCATTGCCCGTTATCAACCAGCGCCGAAATGGCTGGTGGTTGGAAAGCTGATCGCATTTACGCAGGGGAGAGATAGCAGCAGCCGCAGCTTTGGCAGCAATATATTCCTGCCCTATGGTCCCCCTTACAGGATCGGCGATTATGGGTACAATATCGGTGTCGGATGGAAGACCAATACGGTTTACGGATCTTTTTTGGTTTCGTATGAATTAAGGGAAAATCTTTTCCTGGAACTGAATGCCGTCATCCGTCGCCAGGAAACCAAGACGCCACCGATAACTTCTGTCAACACTTCAGTTATTACATTCGGGGTGCGATGGAATATGCACCGGAGGGAGTTTGAATTTTAGCATTTGATCCCTTCAGTTATTTTGAAGGCTTGGGCGATAAAAGAATCTTATCCGGCCGGTTTTCATTTTTTAATTGGGAGCCGGTCTCTTCATCGCCCCCGTTCCATTTTCTTCTTTCAGCATATGATAATTGACGAGACGGTATTTCGGATCGTGGAGAAGTTCCTGGAATTGCGGGGAGATGAGCGCGTTCCGCTCCGCGTTGCGATGCTTGCTCATCTCTTTTGGTACAAAAGGATTGGCGTCTTCCAGGGCGTTCATTTCCGGTGATTCAAGCCCTACATGGATGACAAACAAATGGGTCACTCCCGGCTTTGCTGTCTTTAGTTTTAATAACATCGAATCCATTTTTTCGGCAGGAGGGGCGAAGTACCAGCCTTCCGCAGGAACTTCTCCATAGTAGCGCGAGATAGCGAGCTTGTATTCCGCCGCCAGCTTTTCCACGATCAA
>CAYSIU010000230.1:0-5167 GCA_964431095.1 uncultured Chitinophaga sp.
TCCACCGTGGATAATACAAAATTGTATATGGTTGATATCCCCAGGGCGGCTCAATCACAATTCAGGGTCGGTTATGGTACGGGGCTGAAATATGATGCGACAGGTGATTATTATATGACCACCCTGATGAACTATCCCCTGGGTGGCGATTTCAACAGCCGGTTGAACCTGGACCTGCGGGAGGATAAGGGCTGGACTTATGGAGCACGCAGCACTTTCAGCGGCGATGAATACAGCGGCGAGTTTGAATTCAATTCCGGTATCCGCGCAGACGCTACTGACAGCGCCCTGGCGGAAGCTATGAAAGTGATCACCAATTTCGAAACGATCGGGATCACGGAACCAGAATTGAAATTCATGAAAAACTCCATTGGTCAGCGGGATGCGTTACGGTATGAGACCGGTCCACAAAAAGCAGCATTTATCGGCCGGATCCTTGATTATAACCTGCCGGCCAACTATGTGGAGCAGCAAAATAAAATTCTCGCCAGTCTCACCAAACAACAGGTGGATGCCATGGCGAAAAAAATGCTGAACCCGGTCAAAATGAATATACTGCTCGTAGGGGATAAAGCAAAGATCTTCGACGGCGTAAAAAAACTGGGGTATGAAATCATTGAGCTGGATGCGGATGGGAAAAAAGTAGAAAAGAAAGGATTCTGATCTTTTCGTTTTGCAAAAATGCCGTTTCGCCCGGGCGGGACGGCATTTTTATTTTCCCTGATTAATCCTAAATTAGTACGGTTGAATCGTTTTTTCCTGCCATCAATCCTTTTTATGAAACGCTTCCTTCTTTGTTCGGCGGTGACCCTGCTGCTGTCCCTTTTATCGCAGTTCGATGCCCCTGCTCAGATCCTCTACAAAGTGAATTTCCATGACAAGGACAATGCCCGGTACGAAGGACTGCTTGTATTTTTTAACGAAAGCCGGGGTTATATGCGTGTCAACTACTATAGCTCTGATAACAGGTACCATGTGGTGAATGTAGATTATAAGTCATCCACCGGCGCCTTCAATGACGGCTCAACGTATTACTTTATGGCCGGATCCAATCCAAGGTATATCACGGATAATTCAAAGGACCAGAAATACAATCCCGATTATTTCATCTGGCGCAAAGGGAAATATGAAGAGAACTGGCACCTGCCCTCCACCACGGATGATCCCAAACTGGATATTGCAAACGAGATACCGGTGGATTCCTTTTACCAGGTGAACCCTTACACGGTGTCTGAAACCTTTCTCCGGAAATTCTTCTGGAACAACGAGCCTGAGTTTTTTGCATTAAAAAAATTATGCGGCTTAGACAATACCACCGTAACTCCTGTTAATACCAACGGTGCCAAATTGTATCTCGTGGTGGTGGCCAACACGAAGATTGGCGACATTGGTCCCAGTTGTACGGCCGACAGGGATAAGCTGGAATATGAATTCCGGAGCATCAGCGATGCATTGGGTCTCAGTTATGTCAAGTATGTTGTGGATGGGGATAATTTCAATAAAACCTCGGTGCAAAACACGCTGGGTTCGCTAAACCCTGGTTCCAATGATATCGTGGTGTTTGTTTATCGTGGTCATGGTTTCCGCTGGGATAATCAAACCGATCTCTATCCCATGCTGGATCTCCGGGTATCCAGCTATACCTCAATTACGCAGAATACTTCTCTCAGTCTAAGTAGTGTTTACAATACATTAAAAACAAAAGCGGCCCGGTTGAATATTATATTGGCCGACTGCTGCAATAATAAGGTTGGTATCAGCCAGATGACCACCACCAGCTTTCTTAACCTGCAGGAGGATAATAAACCCGACCTGTCAAAACTGAAAATCCTTTTCATGAATGCCAAAGGAGACCTGATCTCTGCGGCTGCAAAAGCCGGGGAGTATTCCTGGGCGAACCCTTTGGGAGGTTTTTTTACATTGAGTTTCCTCCAGGCCCTCAAGGAAAAGATCGGTTACCTCAATACCGGCAGTTGTACCTGGAATGATATCATTACCTATACCACCAAGCTGGCAAAGGATAAATCTTCACCAGGTCTTTGCAGTAATTGCACGCTGCAAAGCGGGATCTCCTATGTTTCGGTTACTTATTGACGGCCCTGATCGGTACGGGGCACTCAGGTTTGTATCATGTCCAGGATACCACCCGTTTCTATTTTAACATCATTTTTCATTTACAATTCAGGAAATAGTCGTCACTTTAAGTACCTAAATCCTGCAGTATGAGAATTCTTTACACCTCCCTTTTTACGGTCACCTGTTTCGCCGCCTCCGGCCAGTCTGCTTATGAATTCAGTTACTCCTTGAGTATCCCGCAGCAAAGAATGGCCGATAATATCAATCCGCTTCACAGCCTGTCTGCCGGCATATGGTTCCAGTTGCCGGGTGCCTGGAGCCGGCTGCAATTGGGCACAGAAGGTGCCCTGGGTATCTATGCCGATACCCGGAAAAAACAAACTTTTCATTTCGGCAGCGGGTCCAGTACGGAAACCTGGGTGAACTATACAAGCAATGTGATACAGGGAAGCCTGACAGCAAGGGTGCTGTTGCTTCGCAACAAAAACATATTACCTTATTTCAGCGGGAAGGCCGGGTATGCTGGTTTTTACAGCAATATTTACATCGAGGATCCGAATGATCCGGGCGGATGCAGGCCGCTGGACCGGAAAAATATTATCAAAGACGGAACATTTATGGGAGGTTACGGTGGAGGATTGCAGATGGACTGGGCGCTATTTGATAAGAAAGCTCTCAAAAACAAAGTATGGATCGATATAAACGTTCAGAATATCCGCGGCGGACGGCTTAATTATATCAACACTAAAAAACTGATCGATGCCAGTAATCCACCAACGCCCGGACCGGATGGAAAAGCACTCAACGTAATGTTCATCAATGCCAGCACTAATGAAATTCATGAGCACCAGGTGGCGGAAGTGTATACTACCCCTCTTCGGATGCTGGAATTCAAACTCAGTGCAGTATTTGCATTGAATTGCCGCTAATAACCCAACCCCATCTCCTTTCAAACCAAAAGCGGCCCCTGGAAAGAAGCCGCTTTTTTTCGTCCGCCTACACGCTGCATGCATCGGGCGGACACACCACCAAAACCAAATTTATAGATAGTACGATTGGTTGCATCTCTATGACAAGCTCAGGCTATTTTTTGCTGCTTGCGGAACGGAACCCCCATCCACACCCGTTTCCGCTGCAGGCGCCGGACCAGGAACATGAGTCCCACAAAAATGAAAAACAAGGGGCCCAGGAAACCCAGGAGTGCCACGAATTTTGTACCATAGAAACGCTCCATAGGCCGCTTAAGTCTCTCTGCTATCAGGTACATGCTCGGCACCATCATCAGCGTCAGGAAGAAGGAGAACATCAGTCCAAAAATGATGGTCCAGCTCAGCGGCCCCCAGAATACCACGCTATCCCCGCCAAAAAATATTTTAGGGCTCAGATGGCTGAACAAGCCGGCAAAATCAATATTAAATCCGACCGCCAGCGGCAGGAGTCCCATGACCGTTGCAACGGCCGTCAACAAAACAGGGATGATCCTGATCTTTCCTGCCTGGATGGCCGCCTCCCGGGTGCGCATCCCGCGAGCTCTTAATTCATCGGTGAATTCGATGATGAGTATCCCGTTCTTGATCACAATACCCGCCAGTCCTACAATCCCTACCAACACCATGATTGTGGCGATGGTCATGCCGGTGACAGCATACCCCAACAGGACGCCGATCACTGAGAAAAAGATCTCGTTAATTACAATAAATGGTTTGCTCATTGAATTGAACTGCAGTACAAGGATCAAAAAGATCAATCCTACGGCAATAAAGAATGACAAAATCAGAAAATTATTCGTCTCTTTTTCCTGTTCACTTTGTCCACTGAGTTTAATGGAAACATCTGCGGGTATTTTTACCGCGCTCTCAAAATCATTGATCTTCTCCTGCAGGTTGGCATTCACTTTCCCGACCATGGTCGGGTCAGGCACATTGCTTTGCAGTTGGATCGTTCGCTTCACGTTTTTCCTTTTTACACCACCCGTGGTATTGGTATAATCCACGGATGCGATGGCGCTGAGTGGAATAGATTTCACCAGCATGGTATTCATATCCATGAACGTGATGCGCATATTCATCAGGTCGGTGATGTTATTCCTTAACAAGTCGGTATACCGCAATTGTATTTTAAATTCATCTTCCCCCTGCTTGATCTTACTGACTTCCTTTCCAAAAACCGCCGTCCGAATCTCCATACCGGCCTGGCCGGTGCTGATGCCTTCGAACATGGCTTTTTCCCTGTCGACATTGACGGTGATCTCGGGATTGTTCAGGTCCACATCCGCCTGCAGGTTTTCAATCCCCTCCACCCTGTTCGTGTCCAGGTAATTCAGTAGTTGTGTGGCCACCGATGAAATGTTTTCAAAATTATCACCGGCTACTTCAATATTCACCGGAGGTTCCGTGGGAGGTCCGTTATCTTCCATTCCCACTTCAATACTGGCCCCGGGGATCCCCTGAAGGGCTTCCCTCACCCGGGTAAGGTAGGGTCCGGTGCTTTTGCCGTGCCGTTTTTCAAAATCAACAAAGGAAACCTGGATCCTTCCCAGGTTGGATTGAACGCTGCGGTTATTATCCCGCGGGTTATTTGCACTGATCGCCACATTGGTAATGATGCTTTCTACTATACCGTCTTTCTTCCCCGGGAGTTCATTTTCCAAAACCCTTTCCACTCTTTTTTCCAGCACGTGGGTGATACTATCCGTATACTTTACATCCGTGCCGATCGGTAATTTCAGGTATACATAAATAAAATGCGGGTCCCCGCTGGGAAAAAATGTTTGCTTGTTCTTCCTGACAAACAACAGCATAATCGAAAACAGGAATAGCCCGAATAGGGAGACGAAAGCATACACCGGGCGCCTACCCTGCAGCACCCAGCGCAATAATTTTTCATATTGCCGCATCAATGCTGGCAACACTTTTCGCTGGAACGAGTCAATCAGGTCTTTCAGCAGGTAAGTATGCAGGATCATCAGCAGGGCCATCAGCAATAAAAAGTTAGCGATCCCATGCAGCCCCCCGAGGTGCGATAAAATACCGGCACCCGCGAGTACGATAAACCATTTATTCCGGAACACGGCACTCTTCGGTTTTTTATG
>CAYSIU010000231.1:0-3261 GCA_964431095.1 uncultured Chitinophaga sp.
TACCTACCACCGGGATCGGGCAGGGCGTTCAGTACCTGGAAAGATATTTACCCGAAAAACTGAGTAAAGGACCCCATGGTGAATGCCCGGTCGTGATCTGTTCCCTGGGAGATGCCAGTATCACCGAAGGAGAGGTGAGTGAGGCATTTCAGTTTGCCGTTCTTAAACAATTGCCTGTTATCTACCTGGTGCAGGATAATAACTGGGGGATCAGTGTGTCTGCGGAAGAAGCAAGAGCGATGAACGCGTTTGAATTTGCAGCCGGGTTCAGAGGGATGAACCGGGTGCAGGTGGATGGAAGTGATTTTGAGGCATCGTATCGCGTGATGAAAGATATAATTGATTTTGTGCGAAAGGAAAGAAAACCTTATCTCGTTCATGCACAGGTGCCCTTGCTTGGGCATCATACCAGCGGGGTAAGAAGAGAATCTTACAGGACCGATGAGGAATGGGCCCGGCACAAGGAACACGACCCCCATCCAAAACTGAGAAGAAAATTGTTAGAGAGGGGCGTCGCTGAAGACGACCTGGTACAAATAGAAAAAGAAGCGGCTGAATTGGTGGCAAATGATTTTGCAAAAGCTGTTGCTGCCCCCGAACCCGATCCCTTGAAAGTGGGCGACCATCTATTTGTTTCAACCCCCATAACCGAAGAAAAAGGAGAACGGAATCCAGCTGCTGCTGAAAAAGTAATCATGGTGGATGCGGCTCTTTTTGCCATCCGCGAGATCATGGAAGAACATCCGGAAGCGCTGTTATACGGACAGGATGTGGGGAAACGCCTGGGCGGTGTATTCCGTGAAGCCGCCACGCTGGCAGATCAATTCGGGGAACACAGGGTATTCAATATGGCCATCCAGGAGGCCTATATCGTCGGCTCCACGGTGGGAATGGCGGCAGTTGGACTGAAGCCGATCGTGGAAGTGCAGTTTGCCGATTATATCTACCCGGGTTTTAATCAACTGGTGACGGAGATCTCCAAGAGCTGCTATCTGAGTTGCGGCAAGTTCCCCGTTTCGATGATATTGCGGGTGCCGATCGGCGCCTATGGTGGGGGAGGCCCTTATCACAGCGGGAGTGTAGAGACTACAGTTCTTTCCATAAAAGGATTAAAAGTTGCGTATCCTTCCAATGCAGCCGATATGAAGGGATTGATGAAAGCAGCTTATTATGACCCTAACCCCGTGGTAATGCTGGAACATAAGGGTCTATACTGGAGCAAGGTACCCGGGACTGAAGAGGCCAAAACCCCCGAACCCGCAAGGGATTATATTCTTCCCTTCGGCAAAGCGAATATCATTATCAAGGCCTCGGAAGATGCCATGAATAATGGAGAAAGTTGTGTTGTGATCACCTATGGTATGGGTGTGTATTGGGCAAAAGCTGCGGCTAAACATTTCAATGGACAGGTGGAAGTGGTTGACCTGCGGACATTATATCCTCTTGATGAAGAATTAATCTTTGAAAGAGTGAACGTCCATGGCAAGTGCATGGTGCTGACCGAAGAGCAGCAAAACAATTCCTTTGCCGAAGCATTGGCAGGAAGGATTTCCAAAAACTGTTTTCAATCTTTAGATGTTCCTGTGGAAGTATTGGGAGCATTGAATCTCCCTGCTGTGCCGATGAACATGGGGCTGGAGCAGGCGATGCTACCCAATGCGGAGAAAGTGACAGCGATTTTACAACAGCTATTATCCTCTTAAAATTTGATGTGCAGGGTTTAAGTTCTTTGCAACTGAAATAAATGGATTCGTACTTTACTGCAACTAATTTGTACGATTTAGTTTTATTTCTAACTCTTCCAGTTGTTTTTCATCGATTCCTGATGGCGCGTCTAACATCACATCCCTGCCGGCATTATTTTTAGGGAAGGCGATAAAATCCCGTATATTTTCACTGCCGCCAAGGATAGCGCAAAGCCTGTCGAAACCAAAGGCAATGCCCCCATGGGGCGGGGCGCCATATTCAAAAGCACCTAATAAGAAACCGAACTTATGTTGCTGCTCTTCTTTATCCATTCCCAATGCGGCAAACATTTTTTCCTGTAAGTCCCTTTGAAAGATGCGGATGGAACCACCCCCGATTTCATTGCCGTTAATTACCATGTCATAAGCGTTGGCCTTGATATGAGCATAGGGATGTTGGAGATAGTCGGAAGCATTTTTGATCAGGGGGCTGTTCTCCGTCAGCATATTTATATCGGAAGGCTTGGGTGAAGTAAAGGGATGGTGACGGGCCATCCAGCGATTATTTTCGGTATCATATTCAAAAAGCGGGAAATCAACCACCCACAAGAGTTTGAATTCATCTTTTTTTCTTAACCCCAGCCGCTCGGCCATTTCCATGCGGAGCTCACTGATGGCTTTTCTGGTCCTTTCCTCTGCCCCGGCAAGAATCAATACCAGGTCGCCGGCACCGGCGCCTGCAGCATCGGCAATAGCTTTCAATCTTTCTGCATTATAGAATTTATCAATGCTGCTTTTACAGGTCCCGTCCTGGTTGTATTTTATATAGGCCAGCCCCTTCATGCCTATCTGCGGTCGCCTGACCCACTCGGTCAGCTCATCGGTCTGGGAGCGACTGTAATCACTGCAACCGGGAACGGCAATGGCCAGCACGGTTTCGGCTTCATCAAATACTTTAAAACCGGCTCCATCTATTAATGCAGCATTATCTTTTTTAGCGAGGTAGACGGTAGCAGGTTTTTTCAGGTTCAGCACCCGCATGGCAAAACGAATATCCGGTTTATCGGTGCCATAGTCCCACATGGCGTCTTCCCAGCTCATCCGCTGCAACGATTCTGTATAATCAATGTTTTTTACTTCTTTGAAAATATATTTTACCATTCCTTCGAATAGGTTCAGCACATCCTCCTGCTCTACAAAGCTCATCTCGCAGTCAATCTGAGTGAATTCGGGTTGCCGGTCAGCCCGGAGATCTTCATCGCGGAAACATTTCACCACCTGGTAATAACGGTCATAACCGCTTACCATCAGCAGTTGTTTGAATGTTTGGGGTGATTGTGGCAGGGCATAGAATTGCCCGGGGTTCATCCGGCTGGGCACTACGAAATCACGGGCACCTTCGGGCGTGGACTTGATGAGAAAGGGCGTTTCAATTTCAATGAATCCCTGCTGCTGCAGATAATTCCGGGCGGCCCTGTTTACTGCATACCGCAACTCGATATTTTTTTTAACGGGATTGCGGCGGAGATCAAGGAACCTGTATTTCATTCTTAGGTCATCACCTTCATCGTTTTCA
>CAYSIU010000231.1:3271-5139 GCA_964431095.1 uncultured Chitinophaga sp.
CCAGCACCTCAATCCCTAACATCCTAGATCGTGAAAGGAGTAAAAGCAGATTTATTCAAAATCGTAAATGAATAAATAATGACTTCAATATCACCGGTCGGGAGGTTAGGGTTCTTATTGGTTCTTTCATTCACCAGCCCGCCGGCCTGTACTACAAACTCTCTTCCCAAAGGATTTTCTTCGAGCTGTTTATTTAACTCTTCCCCAAATAATAGTTGCGTAATGCCATACCGGTCCCGCAGGTCGATGAACGTAATCGCACCGAATTTCCGGATGGTCTGCACCCAACCTGCCAGAGTAACATGACTTCCCTTATTGCCCAGTCTTAATTCTCCACAGGTATGTGTCCTATACATTTTTAGTTTGAAAGTTGATAGGTTAACAAGCTAACAGGTAAGAAGTTAGGCAATTTATGAATTGCCCGGGATTCTTTTGGAAAGGTCAGTTTTTTTTCTTCCCGGTTGCTGACAAAGATAGGGCAAATGCCTGCCGGGCTTGGAAATTAAAAATTCAATGTCTATATTTAAAGATTGATCCGAACCATGATTACTAACCCCAAGCCATCCAAACCATGATTACCCTTACCCTCATCTACCTTATTCGTGTATATTACCTTCAAACAAAAAAGAAACAACCGTTGATTGCATAACCCGGTCTCAGGTATTTTATTTCATGGTAGGCATCATATCATGAATTCCTTATTTGTTTTTTGGCAAGCAGTTTAGTGAATCGCCCTATATCCGCTTCGGCCGTGATAGGTTCTCCACGCAGAAGAAGATCGACCAATTGATTTGCAAAAAAAGGGGCGAGGGAACAACCCTTCGTGCCCATACCATTCAATATGCCCACAGCGGGATAGTGCGGGTGCAGCCCGGCAAAGGGTCTTCTTTCCAAAGTGGCGGGACGCAGGGAAGAAAAATGATCAATTATTTTAAATGAGGGCTTCAGCCAGTTGCCCAAAAGCTGTGTAACCTGCTCCCGGAATTCCCTTGTCGGAGCAGCGTCTTTAAATTCCCAGGCATAATTGGAACCGATCCACCAGAGACCCGCTTTGGCAAGGGGAGCCAGCATCATTCCTCTTTTGTAAATATGCGTGGGGGGTAAATCCGGGATATCAACGATCAGTACCTCGCCTTTGTTGGGGGCAAATGGCAGGCGATCAAAATAATGATTGCTGCTGCTATTGTTTCCGTCACAAAAAAGGATTTGACCGGCCTTAATATCTTTATATTGAACGGAGTCCGCCGAAATTTTTAAAGAACCTGGCTCAAACGTTTCTTCAAGCAGGGAATTGCTTTCTTCCAGCCGTTTACGCCATGCGGGGAGCAGGATTTCCAGGTGCACAATATATACCGGCCGGATCTCCCCGCAGCCAAAATCATAATTGAACAGGGGGTTGAACTGATTTTGTTCAGCATAACTGTGAACATAGGGGCTTTTTTCTTCCACCCGTTGCATAAAGCTTATTCGCATCTGCGGGCTGGGAAAGAAATCGATAATGTTTTTATGAGAAATGGCCGTGATGCCCAACTCTTGACCGAATGCTGTATATGACTTCCAGGCAAAAGAAAGAAGCTCATCAGCCATCCACACGGTAACATGACGGCGGCCGGTTACCGGGTTGATGATGCCAGCGGCAATCCTGGAAGGGGAACTTCGGTCATTGTTATCAATAACGAGAAAACTTTTTCGTTCTTTTTGCAGGTAATAACTAAGCCAGGTGCCGGAGATACCTTGGCCGATGATCAGGTAGTCAACTTGCATATGCAAAGATAGGCCTCACCCCCTGACCCCCTCTCCCAGGGAGAGGGGGGAAAAGTTATTCTACATTAATCCGGATACCTTGGGAATCAGATGAGAATTCCGGG
>CAYSIU010000232.1:0-5081 GCA_964431095.1 uncultured Chitinophaga sp.
TTTCTTTTAGGTTGTAAAAACTGGTTTCCCCCAAAAATGAATGAGGTATTCCCTATTCGCCGGAGGGTTTCCTCAAAGGCCCGGTTTTGGGCATTGGTGCGGTACAGTACTGCAAAATCCTTATGGCCATAATGATTGCGAAGCTTTTGCTCCTGGATGCTGTCGGCTACAAATTTTCCTTCCTCGTTGTCCGTCATGGTCCGGACCAGCTTTATTTTTTCTCCTTCGGCATTATTTGTAAATAAAACTTTTTCTATCTGGCCTTTATTATTACGGATGATTTCATTCGCCACCTGCAGAATGCTTTTCGTGCTGCGGTAGTTTTGTTCGAGTTTTACCACTTTCACGTCTTCATAATCTTTCCTGAATTGCAGGATGTTCTGAATGGTTGCCCCCCTGAAACTGTAGATGCTTTGTGCGTCGTCTCCAACTACGCAGACATTCTCGTATACAGCCCCCAGCAATTTGATGATCTCGTATTGGGCGGGATTGGTGTCCTGGTATTCATCAATTAAATTGTACCTGAACTTGTTCTGGTATTTGGATAAACACTCGGGTACATTTTTCAATAACTCGTAAAACTTCAGCAACAGGTCATCAAAATCCATGGCGCCGTTCCGGAAACAACGCTGCACATACGCATCATATATCCGGGCAATGGCGGGGCGGTTGGCGCGCATGTCTTCCTGCTGTATATGATAATCATTCCGGTATTCGGCTGGACCTACCAGCGCATTCTTGGCGGCTGAAATACGGTTATAAACGATGTTGGGTTTATAATGCTTGTCATCAAGGTTCAATTCATTGATCACGGTTTTCACCACGCTTTTTGCATCATCAGTATCATAAATGGTAAAACTGCGGGGATAGCCGATCTTGTCTGCTTCAAAGCGAAGGATCCTGGCAAAGACGGCGTGAAAAGTGCCGATGTATAAATTCCGTGCCTCGCCGCTTCCAAGGATTCGTTCCACCCTTTCCTTCATCTCTTTGGCGGCCTTGTTGGTAAATGTAAGGGCCAATATATTGAATGCATCCACTCCATTGGCCATCAGGTGCGCTACCCGCGTGGTAAGTACTTTTGTTTTACCGCTCCCCGCACCGGCCACGATCATCAGCGGGCCGTCCACATGCAAAACCGCTTCTTTCTGGCGCTCATTCAACCCCTGCAAATAATCCGTCATGAATGCAAATTACTGTATTGAAATCTTTTTATTTAACCTGTTTCTCCTGCCACCATTTTGTTCCTATGCGGGAAATATCCGGGTCCCGTTAATTGGAACTATTTTACCGGATGATATATTCTTTCCGCGGTTCTTAATACTTCCTGCTTGTCGAGTGTCATCCGTTTGGTCTGCTGGTTTTGAAACAGGGTCATCTGGTCTTTGTAATGGGGTGACCCCGGGTGCATGGAGGCCCCGAAAGTATTGATCGATTCAATAAGAGGCAACCCGTTCTTTGGGTAACGGACAAAACAAATATAGGCATCTCCCGAACTGACCTTCAGCAGGCCATTCCGGTATGGTTCGGTACTGGCAGCAGTCAATACATCGGGCAGACCCCAGGCCGGGCGAACGTCATCTCCTCTGACCAGTTTTTGAATATCCCCCAGCACCAGCCCTGTCTTCCCAAAGTACTGCATCATATAATCGTGCACATGCTGGTAGGCATCGACCGACTCTGCTCTTGTCAACTGACGGGCTGGTGTTCCTTTTAATTTTTTACTGACATAATCATAGATCAGTTTAAAAACAGCCGCCCCCTTACTGTCAGCCGTTGCTCTCCTGTCCCAGGCCTGGAATGGAATGATCACATCCTTCAGTGCCGGGTACTTGTTTGGATCCAGGGTCAGCATACTGTCGATCCCGTAAGTATATTTCAGTTGTTGCGGCAGTTGCTGATCAAACTTGATCTTTTTGAAACTATTGTAATCAATTTTATTACTGTTTATCAATTCCGTTACGCGCTGGCTGCGGTTATTATTCAAGATCTCATACCCGTCGTTCTTATCAAACTTATTTTTATCAAGGTTGTATTTCGGGTCTGTTGCCAGAAAGGGGGAATGATTAGTGTTAAATAAGTATCCGGAAGGAGGATTTATATACTGCGGCAATTCACCAACCGGTTTGAATGTGGTCCATAAGGTAGCGGAGGTATTGCCGGGCAAAGTGCTTTTCCAATTGTATTTTGGATCAGGGTTCCTTACCGGTATTTTCCCGTTGCTGATATAGAAAATGGTGTCGTACCGGTCGGCATACATAATATTGAACATGGGGAGACTGGTCATGCTCAACGCCCGGTAAAACTCTGTGAAGTTGCGTGCCTTGTTCATCCGGTACCATTCTTCCATCGCTCTTATATCCATGGTGGCGGGTAAACGAACCGCAAAGACTCCTTTCCCCGTTTTTAGCGTTGCTCCATATTTGCTCCAGTAAATTTTTTTCCCGATTGTTATAGGAATACCTTTTACCTTAAGTTTCGCCTTATCCTTTTCCAGGTTGATCCATTGTCCGTCAAATTTGTACTGGTCTTTATTCACAGGGTTCATTTCCAGCTGGTACACATCTATTTTGTCCTGGTAGTTCACCGTATGTGCCCATCCAAGGTTTTCATTGGTGCCATGAAGGATCAAACAGCTGCCAGGAAAAAGTCCACCCAGCATATTCCATCCCTGTTCGCTTTGCAGGTGTGCCTCATAAAAAGCGACGGGCCCTTCCTGTGGCTGGTGGGCATTGATGGCAAGAAAGCATTCCCCGGTAGTTGTTTTATTGGAATTAAATGCAAATGCATTGGAGCCCTGGGTGTTAAAACCCGGCAGGGTAGCTATTTCCCTTCCCAGTATTTTTGGAAGGATCTCATCCAGGCCGCAAAAAAGAGCAAGGGAAAAAGTCACTTCTGTTATATAATCTTTCTCATCAAAAGGAAAGGCTTTTTTATATTTTATCTCTCCGGGATGTGCCTGTGCATAGGCGTTCACTCCCGCCACATATCCTTTTATCAATTCTACAAAATCAGGACTGAGCGTGTTCCACTTTTCTTCCACTGTTTGCCGGATACGCAGCAAGTGGATCACATAATCGGCTTCCGCTCCCTTTTTGCCCAATGCGGTTCCCAGTCTTGCTTTACCTGAAAGTGCCACTAACTGCAGGGTTTCGAAATCATCTTCCGCGTGTGCCCACGCGATACCATAGGCCACTTCAGGGTCCGTGGGAGCGAAAACATGGGGCACGCCGAAACTGTCACGGGCAATCGTGATGCGGGCGGGGTCGATCTGTGCTTCCGATCTAAGACCAGCAATTAAAAAAAGAAGAAATATTTTTTTCATACTGAAAAATAAAGAAAAGACGATGAGTTTTGCCTTTTCCGGTCCTTTCATTTCTTTCTTTTGCTCTGAAGGTATTTTTCATGGATGACCTTCCCCATTGACATATTGTACACTTTGCTTTCCAGCCACGAGATAATATCGAGATAAGTAAAGGCCCGGGTCTCAAACCGGTTCTTTTCCAGGTGTTTGATCGTGTGCAGGAACTTTTCAAATTCCGGCCGGAGCTCCCGGGGAGAAAGGTGTATGGATTGACGCAGGAACCGGATCATGGCTTCTTCCACTACCGTCATGTTCTTCATTTTAGCCATAAAGCGGTACACCGATTTGGTCAGTGGCTCCATCAGCATATCATTACCCAGTTCATAGTGGGCCAGCAGGTGCAGCAGACGGGCATAGCACTGGAGGTCATAGCGCAGGTTTGTTTTGTCGTGAATGATCTTCTGCAGGTGATCGATGCAGCGGTTATAGTCCCCGCTACCGAAACAAAGCATGGCGAACTTGTAATTCAATACCAGCACGCGGTGGTTATCTAGGAACATATGGTAGTCGAGGAGTTCTTTTTCGATCATAGGGATCAGTGAAAGTCCTTCTTTAAAAGTACCGTGCATAAAATGCTGGTTGATGCGTGCCGTGCTGATATAAATAAAGGCCTGGCTGCGAAAATTATCATGATCCTTTACCCTGCCTGTTAGCGCCAGCTTTTCGAATTTTTTTAGTGCTGTTTCAAATCCCCGGTAATTCCGCAGGTCAAAATGAGCATTCAGGAGGTTATGAAGACCCTTGATGTAATGTCCGGTTTCCACCCTTATCATCAGGGGTTGCCGGTCAAACAGGTCCACCCATTTCTGGGTATACCGGTAATACTGTAAAAAATCCTGGCGGATAAACGCATACCAGCTGTAGCTCTGGTACAAGTACAATCGCTCATAGAAGCCGGTTTGCTCACGGGCATCGGCGGGAAGGCTTTCTTTCATGAACCGCCTGATATCTTTTTCATCTTCTTCATTTCTCGCATGCCCATGTTGTACATACCAGCTGTATAATTTGAGTGCGAGATTGGAAAGTCTTGCCACCCGGTCAATATGAAGGCTCACTTCATTGGCTTCAGCGGAAAGTGTTTCGGCCCGGTTCTCCCGGCTGCGGGTGATATGCAGGTTTTCAATTCTTTTTTCAAGGGAAATGGCCTGGGGTAAAAAATTGAATTTCTGATTGGCTTTGGCTGTTTCTTTCGCCCGGTCCAGCAGGCGAAGGCTTTGCAGGTATAATCCTTTTTTGTACAAAATATGAGCATAATCGAATTGTTCATTCAATTGGAGATCGAGACTATCCGAGCTTTTCAACAAACGAAGGCTAGCCAGTATTTGCTTATATAAATGCGATTTGAGGTTGGCAAACTGCGGCTTTGTGATCTCACCCATTTTTTTTAGCAAGACCTTTTCATCATAGTCTTTCATCCTGTCAATATTGTCGAACAGGCGTATGATCTTCAGGTCCTTTTTGCCGGAACTCCGGTTTATATAAAGTTTGAAATGTCTTTTCTCGGCTTTTTCGAGTGATCGGATCAGCTGAACCAATATGTCTGCGGAACGGTTGGACATCATAAATTGTTTTTACAGAAACTCTCTGCTGGCAATGATTTAGCAACCTCCCTGCTTCTTTTGGCATGGTGAAATGATAGCTTGTTTGTTTTGAAGGGCAAGTGGTTGCTCCCTATTTTCGGGCAGGAAAACTTATTCAGAGGCGACCCGTCGGAATGCCG
>CAYSIU010000233.1:0-5079 GCA_964431095.1 uncultured Chitinophaga sp.
TGCGTACGGCATGTCACTGACTTGGCTTTCAGGTGGTCCTTGGCTGATGCTGCAATTGCTCCCTGAGCAGTTTAGCCGCTTTCAGGTATTTATCTTTAAGAGTGAGCCGGTAAAGTAGGAGAAGCAGCTTCCCGTTATTGACATTATCAATATTGTATTCATCCTGTTTGTAAGTCCTGATGGTCCCATCGTCCTTTACAAAAAAATCCATCTGGTGCTGGATATAATTGTAATACTTCGGATCCCCTGTATTCAGCCAGATCCCTTCGATGCCTTTCAGGATAACGCCCATGTCGTAGGTCCATTTTGCAGACTTCCCGTCCAGACTAAATGAGTCTTTCCACGTGTTCATGACTGTTGCAGCCATACTTACCGCTATTGTATTTATTGAACTGGCGTTATAAGTCCTCCGCTCAACCTGCGCATCAGACGAATGGATACTCTGGCAAAAAATGATAGTAAAAAAGACTCGTTTCATGGATGATTACTTAATGGTCACGCTTTTTTCTGATGCACCCAGTTCATAGCTGATCTTTTCCTTTGCTTTGGAAACATCTGTGTTTTTAATACTGATATCGCTGCTTCTCTCCCCGCTGATCCGGAATAACAACTGACTCCCTTCCTGGTAACCGATGTGATCAAAGACCAGTTTATCGCTTTGTATCACGTCGATGACCGGGTAGGTAGCCGCGCTCAACACCCGGATGTTGGTAAAACTGATCCCCGATGCCTCCTGTATATCGAAACCTTTATCCGCTTTCAATACCATATCACGGAGCTCGATGTCCTTTACATGCATTTCAGGAAGACCCCGGACAAAAATGGCCTTTGCCGCACCATTGCAATAGACATGGCTGATATGGAAATTCCGGAAAACAGGAGTACCGGCATCCACCGGTTTGAATTCCACCCTGGGTAGTTCCCGTTTCTCTCCCGAAAGCGGCACCGGGTCCTTTGCCATATAATACATATCAAACAGGATCGCTTCGCCCACGATGTCTTTCATGTAAATATGATCTACGAAAATATTTTCCACCACCCCGCCACGGCCACGGGCGGTTTTGAAACGAAGACCCACGTCGGTGCCGATAAACGTGCAATTGCTGACATAAATATTCCGCACTCCGCCGCTCATTTCGCTGCCGATGACAAAGCCACCGTGAGCCGCATAGACCGTACAGTTCCGGATCATAAGATTTTCTGTTGGCATGCCCCGTTTCCTGCCTTCTTCATCACGACCGCTCTTCATGCACAAGCCATCATCCCCCACATCAAAAACAGAATTTTCGATCAGTACATTTTTACAACTCTCTACGTCGATGCCATCCCCGTTCTGCGCATACCAGGGATTCCTGACTGAAATATTCCGCACGGTCAGCTGTTCGCTCATCAGCGGGTGAAGACACCAGGCAGGCGAGTTTTGAAAAGTCACACCTTCCAGTAAAACATATTTACAGCTGGCCAGTAAGACGAGATTGGGTCTCAGAAAATCCTTGATGCTGTTGTAAAAAGCATCGTCTTTCCCGGGGAGTATCAGACCCGGGTTCTGTAAGCCGGCTCCTTTTTTGGATTTTTCAGAAGGATACCAGGTCTTCTGATCATCGCTGAGCACACCACCAGAGGACACTAATTTTTTCCATTGGGTCTCATTGAGCTTATCTTTTTTCACCATGCGCCAGGCATCACCATTGCCATCAATGATCCCTTTGCCGGTGATTGCAATATTGCTTTCATTGCTGGCGGAAATGGGAGATTGGTTACGCATCTGCGGCACTCCCTCCCAATTGCCTTTCACGAGCGGGTACTGGTCGAAGTCTTTCGTAAAAAATAACGTGGCACCTGCCTCGAGATGAAGATTGATATTGCTTTTGAGTAAGATGGGACCGGTAAGCCATAGACCCGGGGGGATCAATACCACACCGCCGCCTTTTTTATTTAATTCTTTAATGGCATTGTTGATGTATTTGCTGTTCAGGGTCTGACCATCCGGTACAGCCCCCAACTGGGCAATGTTCAGCGTATCTTTTTTGAATGTGGGGGCAATGACAGAAGGAAGTTTACCCCCTTGTAAAAACAAATTGCCGGCAATTACAAAACCAGCAAATATGGCGTGTAGTTTCTTCATCTGGCAAACAATATTTCCGAAAGGGTTTCTATATGCAAGTGTAACCAGATATTCGCTGTTAATCAACGATTTGCAGCCATTTATTTACGCAATCGTTACCGGGAACGGTTGTGGATTTTAAGGCCGGTTTCTCTTGTTTTGCAGGCTGTTATTCAAGCCCTTATTTCAATCGTCTTTTTTCTTTGCCGGAGGTCAAAAAAGGCAACAGTAAGTCTCCCTGACAGGTTAGGAAATTATTTGGCTATCGCCTCCACCCTGAACCAATCAAATTCTGCAAAACCCCGATCATTTGTTTTCAGCAGGCCGGTACAAAAGATGCCAATCTTCGCGCCCACCCAACGGCCTGGCCTGGCCATGAATTCTTCACCAATCAGCTTAAACAGTTTGCCATTTTCACTGTAACTGAATGAACAAATGGCGCCTTTCCGGACCCTGGCTCTCAGGAAAATTTCCGGGCTGCTGATCTTCCCTCCATCCGTCATCTTTTCTGTTTCGCCCTGGTCGGCATTGCGGCAAATGCCGAATGAAATATCCCTGTTGTTCTCTTTTTCAAGGATCGATATATAAGAATAATCGGCACCCAACAGTATGAGTCCCGCTTTTTCTCCTTCCGATTTTGGATGAAAAGAAAGTTTTGCTGTAACCATAAATTCTTCCGCCGGGAATTTCTGCAACAACAGGGCGGGGACCGTCCAGAGATTCCTGGTTGAATCAGGCAATAAGAAACAATTCAATCGTAAAGTGCCGTTTGAAGGATTGAGCATCGCCCAATCAGAACCCGGATTAGCCTGCCACTGCCATTGCAGACCCAGTTGATTTGAATTGAATTCATCTGATTCAGCCGGAGTAGTGACCGGATAGCTCTTTCCAACATTAGGTTTTTTATACACCAGCACTGGTTCACCCTTTCCATCTCCATTTTTGTCGTAGCCGATCAGGGGCCAGTCGTTGATCCATTTCATCGGTTGGAGATGTACTACCCTTCCGTAAGCTTTTTTGTCCTGGAAATGAATGAACCAGTCCTCGCCGGTTGGGGTAGTTACCCAGGCTCCCTGGTGCGGTCCATTCACCGCGGTGGTTCCCTGGTCCATTACCACTTTTCTTTCATAAGGGCCATATACATTTTTACTTCTTAAAACAAGCTGCCAACCCGTAGGTACACCCCCCGCCGGTGCAAAAATGTAATAGTAACCATTCCGTTTATAGAACTTAGGGCCTTCCACGGTTGGGTCCGAAACATGTCCATCGAAAACCCTTACTGTATCGCTGATCGGTTTTGTACCTTTTTTATTTAATTCTTCTACGACCAGTATCGATTTTATACCTGCCCGGCTTCCTGCATAGGCATGCACGAGGTACACTTTCCCATTGTCATCCCAGAGCGGACAGGGGTCGATCAATCCTTTGCCTTCTTCCACCAGCTGGGGTGCTGTCCAGGGGCCAGTAATTTTTTTTGCTTTGACCAGGTAGATCCCGAAATCGGGATCGGGGTAATAGATGTAGAACTCTCCATCGTGATAACGGATCGATGGCGCCCAGACGCCATTTCCATGCTGCACTTTGCTGAAATGTTCATCAGGAGGCAATTGTTTCAATACGTGCCCGATGATCGTCCAGTTGACAAGATCTTTTGAACGAAGGATCGGTAAACCGGGAACATGATTGAAACTGGAAGAGATCATATAATAATCATCTCCCACTCTGATCGCATCGGGGTCTGAATAATCCGCATGAAGGATGGGGTTTTTGTAAGTGCCGTTGCCCTGGTCGGCTATCCAGACTTTGGAAACCGTCTGTGCAAAAACAAAGTTTAACGGGAATAAGAAGAATATGAAAAACCCATGCTTCATAACCCGATCACTTTTTTTTCTTTATTGCTTTTAAATGCGGCTTCGATCACCTGTATCACTTTCATTCCGTCCTCACCAGAAACCGGGACCGGGCCATTTTCGCGGATGGCACGGTACATGCCTTCGAAATAGTCGCCATAATTTCCTTTCAGGGATGGGATCTGTTCCCTGATCAGCTTCCCGTTTTTCTCAGTATGCAATAAACCATCATTGGAGGCGGGTTCGATCCCCCATTCGGATCCACCCGGCACTTTACTTTCCAGGAGGGCTGTTTCCTGCACATCGGTTTTTGATTTAATAAAGGAACCGATGGTACCATGGAAAATATAACCCGGCAAAGCTTCACGGACAAAATAGCTTGATTTCAGCGTCACGCGGTGACGCGGATAAAAAAGTTTCAGGTCAAAATAATCATCCACTTTTGAACCGGGGCGATTGATGGTAATATCTGCAAAGAGCGCGAGGGGCATTCCGAATAATTGCAGGACCTGGTCGATCAAATGAGAACCCAGGTCATACAAACAACCCACGGCAGGAGTTGGCGCTTCCTTGTGGGTCTTATAACTCAATTCGGGGGCATACCGGTCGTAATGAATTTCGGCGTCCACGATCTGCCCGAGCCAGCCTTCCTCTAAAATTTTTTTCACGGTTCTGTAATCGCTGTCATAGCGCCGGTTCTGGTACACGGAAAGTCTGACATTCTTTTTTTTTGCCAGTGCGATTAGCTCCGCTGCCTGTGCAGCAGTGGCCGTGAAAGGTTTTTCTACAATGAGGTGTTTGCCGGCCAGTATTGTTTCCCGGGCAAATTCATAATGGGTCACGCTGGGAGTATTCACAATGACCAGTTCGACAGCCGGGTCAGCCAGCAATGCTTCCAGCGACCGGAATGTTTTTACAGCGGGATATTTTTCCTTTGCCAGGTCCTTGGTTCTTTCCCATACTCCATATAAATTGAAACCCGGGTGAACATGAAGAAAGGGGGCATGGAATACCCATCCGCTCATGCCAAAAGAACAAAGGGCTGTATTGATCGTTTGCATATCCTTTTCTTTATTGTAAAGCTATCTTAGTTCAGGGTTCCAGTCGCCCAATACGTTTTTCAAT
>CAYSIU010000234.1:0-5075 GCA_964431095.1 uncultured Chitinophaga sp.
AGACAAAGCAAAAAGAGGCCAAGGGGGAAAAGAGGAAGGTAGGAAATAATAATCTTCGGAAATTCTTCCGCACAGAAATGGTGATCATAATGAGTTTTTTACAAAGTTATAGACACGAATTGCAAGAATGATCACGAATTATACTTAGTTGTAATGGGAGAGGTTTCCTGATTACAGGTAGGTTAGATCAATAGAAGGCCGGGAGGAACAAAGAAGTGACAGATAAGAATTCAATTCTCAGTTTCTGTGTCGAAGAACCCGAGATCGGCCAGTAAGGCAGCGGGGCTGGTATAATTCAATAAACTGCTCCGGATGATATCACCCAGTTCATCACGGCTTGCGCAAAAAGCGGCGTTGATGAGGGAGAGTTTGTAAGAATTGATCTTAAAATAAGCCAGGCGGGCCATCTGGGCCGTATAATCATCATCCAGGTAAAACGTTTCGGCAATATGTGCCTGGTCGTTCCAGTACGGTGGGTGGTTCATACAGACGGATATTGGTTTTACAGATATTGGATACGCATCTAAAACGGAAATAAACATAGAAAATTGCCTTGGACAATGCATTCTCTCCGGGAAATATTGGATTAACCAATTGTTTATCAGTTACTAATAAAGGCTACGGAATATCGATTGAGAAAAAAATGACAGGTTATTTTATGTAAAGACCCCGAATTAATTAATACCTTATTGATCATTCACGGATGACCGATAAATTGCTGGTATGAAAAAAGCAGTATGCCTGTTCCTGTTACCCGGGTTCTTTTTCCTGCAATCCTGTAACCGTTCCATTTCGGGTAATAACAAAAAATGGAAGGTGGTCTGGCAACCTTCGCACCAGACTGATACAGGAAAGGATTTCAGCGAAGCGGCCACCTGCAACGGTATCGTGGAAGCTGCCATGGGCAGCCAGCCCGGCATTAAAGAATATAAAGTATGGAGCCTGGGCAAAGAACAATACCATCATGCTGATTCGGGCAGCAATACCAAAATACTTCATACCACTGCAATTATTGATGGTAAGATATCAGGATATGCCTATGAACTGCAGCAATCAAATAAAAAACACCCGGCAGTATTTATTGCCGTCCACAATAATGGCGGAACGAAAAAGCATGCCGTGTGGGGATATATACATTATGGCGACAAATTTGAAGCGGAGAACCGGGAACTGGCGGCCCGCCTGGTGAAAGCGATCTGTGATACCACCGGTATGGAGAACAGGGGTGTGTTGCTCGACAGCACTACAGGTCGTAATGATTACCGTTGCCGTTCTACGGGCAAACTGGCCTTTTACAGTCTTGATGAAAATATCAATACAGCGCCTTACCGCGTTTTGCTGGAAATAGGTGATAATGCAGCCAGCCACGATTTTTTACAAAACCCCGCGAACCAGAAGATCATCGGGCAAGCGATCAAAAAAGAGCTTTTGACATGGATGGGACGTAAACGATCCAATTAAACATCTCTTTTCAAATCATTCTCCCATCGTGTTATCATAGGCTCCTCATTAAACCTTCATTTTGATAACTTGCTGTAATTTTATCATCGCCGCCATTAACCAATACCACAAACCAAACTACCATGAAAAAAGCTTGCCTTTACTTCGTATGGCTGGCAGGAGCGTTTCTTTCCTGCACAGATACCAAAAAGGAAAATACAATTGCCGGAACTAAAAAAGACAGCCTGGTTGAGGATGTAGACAAACCCATTTCTGTAAGGGAAGCCAAAAAGAAAATGACCGACCGGGATCGCAGCATTAACAGGGAAAATGCATATAATGAACTTTTCCTTGACAGCCTGGCCATGGAAAAATATATCGAAAACCGAAAGCTCGGGGATAAGACCATCGGCATGCGGATCCGCAGTTTTTATAATGCGAGGAATTACCAATATGCATGGTTCTCTTCTGAAGGTCTCACCGAGCAGGCCCGCTTCTTCTGGGACCAGTACGACTATGCCGTTACGGAACTGAAGGATACCACGCTGGTCAACAACGCCTTCCATAGACAAGCCGAAAACTATCTGAACCAGGAAAAGTTAACGGTCAGCACGCATGACAATGAACTGCTGAATGCGGAATTCGGGTTCACGGAACATTTTATACGGTATATCAACAGCACCTATGAAAAAGGGTATGTAAAAAGAAAGGAACAGGAGAAGTTCATCCCGCTTAAAAAAACCGATCCGTTGAAGATGGCCGATTCATTGCTGAATAAAAAACATAAGAACGACAAATACTACGAAGATGTAAATGATATGTATGCGGGACTCAAAAAAGAACTGGTCCTCTACGATTCGATCGCAAAGATAGGCGGGTGGCCTGTCGTGTCCGCTTTTAAAGGCCCGTTGAAAATTGGGGTCAATGACGCAACTATCCCCGTCATTAAAAGAAGATTGCAACTGACACTGGATATGCCGGGGCATGACAGCAGCACGGTTTATACCGACACACTGGAAACGGCAGTCAAGAAATTTCAGCACAGGCATGGCTACAAAGAAGACGGCGTCATTTCCACAGGGCTTGTAAAGGACATGAATGTTCCGGTGGAAAAAAGACTGATGCAGATACTGATCAATATGGACAGAATGCGATGGATGCCGCAAAAGCCGAAAGGCAATCTCATCATCGTAAACATCCCTGAATTCATGCTCCATGTGTACGATGGGAAGCAAACGGTATTCGATATGGTGGTGGTGGTGGGGCGGGTAGGCAATAATACCATGATGTTTAACGGGAACCTGAGCCAGATCATTTTCAGTCCTTATTGGAATGTACCGCCCAGTATCGTGGAGAAAGAGATCCTTCCGGCCATAAAAAGAAATCCTCATTACCTGGCCAGTAAAAACATGGAAGAGATCAACGGGGCCATCCGGCAGCGGCCCGGACCGGGCAATGCCCTGGGAAAAGTGAAATTCATTTTCCCCAACAGCTTCAACATGTATTTTCACGATACACCTTCGAAAAGCCTGTTCAATGAAGATAAGAGGGCTTTCAGCCATGGGTGCATCCGGCTAAGTGAGCCGCAGAAAATGGCGGAGTGGCTGTTACGCAACGACCCCGCCTGGAACAGGGAGAAAATCGTTTCCGCGATGAACCAGACAACAGAGCGACCTGTAAAACTGAAAGACCAGGTGCCTGTTTTTATTATTTACTACACGGCCTGGGTGGATAATGACGGTAACCTGAATTTCCGGGATGATGTGTATGAACATGACAGTGAGTTGATAAAGAAAATGTTTATTGCGCCTTCCCATTCCAATGCCGGGATGGTACGAATGGACAATTTGCGGATCATTACGAAACGGTAATAAAGCCCTTTTGCCGTTCATCCAATAATTCGAATGGCCCGTTCCCGAAATGCAGCTTTTTAAAAAACAACAATGCCATAGATATACCGGCTGTGCAAACCAAAACTGTATGCGTTATGGTAAGGTATATCATGTCTTTTACGGTGCCGCCCGGCCGGCAGGAGCAGGCACAAAAAATAATTGACGATTATTTTGAAGCATTGTACACGAATGGCCCCGGGGGCATGCGCAGCCAGTGTTATGCCAGTAATGAAGACGAATGCCATTTTGTGCATATAAAGGGTTTCAGGAAAGAGTCGATTGCCATCCAGCATTTCAGGTCTGCCTCATTCAGGGAATACCTTCAACGGCTCGCTTCGCTCTGCGGCAATATGCCCTCTTTTACGCGGCTGCAGCAGCAGCAGACCTTTGAGTCAATATACTAATACCGGGAGTTCAGTTTATGGTACACAGTCGGCATTCTCTAATCAGCTGAAGCGCGTACGGATGCTGTACGGTTGACGGTATTCTGCAGACTGTACTTGTTCACCGCTGAGGAAAAACTTTTTTTGCACTTTACTTGCCTGAACCCGTAAATTGAGCTTACTAAATGACGCACGGCTCATGCACAGGGTACTGATTCCCGTTGATTTTTCTGAAACTTCATTGAATGCCGCCCGGTATGCAGCAAAGATGCTTGCCGGCAGGCAAGATGCCGTCGCCATCCTGTACAACAATTATGAAAGCCCCGACGATCTTGATATCTGCGTGAATTACCAGGAAAGCCTGAAAAAGGAATTCCTCAGAACCGGCGTAGTCAATGTAGAGTGCGAACGGGAAATGGGCGGCGACCTGATCGATAACATCGCCCGCCTGGCGCATACCATCAGGGCTACACTCATCACGATGGGCATTACCGGGAAATCAGCCATACAGGCAGCTGTATTCGGAAGCAATACACTTAAGCTGATCGATCGCAATCTCTACCCGGTTATGATCGTTCCACCGGATGCAGTGTATAAAGGGATCAGCAATGTAGCGTTTGCCTCTGATTTTAAAAATGTGGAGGCCACCACTCCCTCGGCGCTCATTACATCCGTGCTGGAGATATTCAACCCAAAACTGCATGTGGTGCATGTCAACAAAGACGTGTATGTGTCATTACCGGCGGAAATACAGGAAGAAAAAAACAAGCTCCGTGAAATGTTCAGCCGTTTCAACACAGAATTCTATTTTATTACCATGAACGATTTCTTTGAAGCACTTGATAACTTCGTAAAGGATTATTCGATTGATGTGATCATCACCATCCCCAGGCACCAAACCAACACGACCTCAATTTTCAAAGCCACCCATACGAAACGACTTGTTTATCATAGTCATATACCTATACTGGCCGCCCACGAATGATGTGGGCTATCGGTAAATGGTTTTTCATTTTTTTTCCGGTTCCCGACACCTGCAAGCTACCCCCGCTCCCCTTTTCTTCTTACCTTTGCGGCGCTTTTCAAAAACCACTGAAATAACGTAAAATATGGAAACTGTTATTGTTCCCGTTGATTTTTCTGAAACCTCGCTGAATGCTGCCCGCTACGCCGTACAATTATTAACGGGGCACTACGGGGTGAATATGATCCTTCATCATGTATTCGATAAACCGGCACAGGCGCAGGAAGCCCTTGATAAAATGGAGGAGTTAAAAAAGGATCTTCGTGCAATTGGTATCTTAAAAACCGAGGTGCTGGACGAGCAGGGAAATGATTTCATCACAGAACTGGAAACAAT
>CAYSIU010000235.1:0-5071 GCA_964431095.1 uncultured Chitinophaga sp.
GGTGCTGAGTAAAACGGACAGGGGGTTACCGGTACCAACGTTGGCGTCCTGTAAAAACTGGATTTTATCAATGGAATTGTGATGAACGGCGCTATGGATGTGGTAATAAGTAAAATCGAAGAAGACGGGATCGGGGTACGAAAGGTGAATTATAAAATGAGGGACGCTGCATTCAGCCGCCAGCGCTATTGGGGTGAACCCATCCCGGTAAAATGGATCCGGGGAACAGCTTATGCACTGGACGAAAAAGAACTGCCGCTGGAATTGCCGCATCTGGAGCATTATAAACCCGGACCTGATGGGGAAGGTCCCCTGGCCAATCTGCCGGAATGGATATCAAAACATCTTGAAGCGAACACCATGCCCGGTTACGCCGGGAGCAGCTGGTATTTTTTCCGCTATATGGATCCGGATAATGAAAATGAGTTTTGTTCCCGGAAAGCTTTGGATTACTGGGGACAGGTGGATCTGTATATCGGGGGCACGGAGCATGCGGTGGGTCATTTATTGTACAGTCGTATGTGGACAAAAGCCCTGTATGATCTGGGATGGGTCGGCCATGACGAACCCTACAGGAAATTAGTGAACCAGGGTAAGATCGGGGGTGATTCGAGACTGGTCTATCGGATCAGGGGTGAAAATAAATTTGTATCGGTGGGGTTAAAGAACAGCTATACAACAGATGAGATACATGCTGAAGTTTCGTTGACGGATGGTTTAGAACTGGACATCGAACGTTTCAAAAAATGGAAACCGGAATTCAGGGATGCAGAGTTTATTCTTGAACAGAATAAGTATATATGTGGGTCGCGGCTGGAGAAAATGAGTAAGCGGTATTTCAATGTGGTGAATCCTGATGACGTGGTGGAGAAATACGGCGCCGATACCTTCCGCATGTATGAAATGTTCCTTGGCCCTGTAGAACAGGATAAGCCCTGGGACACCAAGGGCATTGAAGGAGTTCACCGCTTCCTGAAAAAACTCTGGCGTCTGTTTTATGATGAAACGAAAGGTTCGTTATGGACGTCTTTAGCTCTCACTCCTTCGGAGAAGGCAGGGGGTGAGGCCACGGAAGCCGAATTAAAGATCCTGCATAAAACAATCAAAAAGGTAGGTGAAGATACAGAGCGGTTCAGTTTCAATACAGCCGTGAGTGCCTTCATGATCGTCAGCAACGAACTCACGGAACTGAAATGCCATAAACGTTCAGTGCTGGAGTCTTTGCTGATTTTACTTTCACCTTATGCGCCTCATGTTTGCGAAGAGCTCTGGCATTCATTGGGGCATGATTCATCCATTATCAATGCTCAATACCCGTCATGGGAAGAAAAATATATTACCGAGACAAGCAAGGCATACCCTGTTTCTGTAAACGGCAAGCTTCGGACGACCATTCCTCTCTCTCTCGATCTCACCCAGGCAGAAATAGAAAAGATCGTGTTGGCCAATGAGGTGGTGAAAAAATGGCTGGATGGAAAGCAGCCAAAGAAGGTCATTTATGTAAAGAATAAAATGATCAATGTGGTGTTTTAGTTGATCCCGGCTAATTATTTCCTGGACCTCATTGATCATCAAGGGCATTGAAATAACATACATAGCATATGATTCTAAAGGAGCACGTATATTCATGAAGACGGCTCCCACCACCACCACGTATACTCCGATTCAGGTGGATCTGAGCATAGCGGATGCTGCCGGGGTTTATATTGTGCAGGTCACGAACGGAAGCGGCAGGATCATAGGTGCAAGGAGGATCGTGGTACATCATCCCTGATCGCCTGAAATTGTAGAATGAAAAGCGGGGTTATCTCTATTACGTAGATAGCCCCGCCTTTTTATAAGGCTTGAATCTCAATTACTAAAAACTAAGTTACGTGGAATAAACACTGGGGGCGGTCTGTCTCTAATCGCATAATATAATAAAAAAACTCGAATTAATTTTTTTTTGTAGCTTTAATCGACTGTTTTTTTGCCAACCCCACGTAAGAGTTCGGCCTAATTTGACTTAATTGTTTATTAATATTAAAGCTGCTGCAATGAGGACATCAATCTTAAAACCCGCACTAATCGTTACAGGCCTGTTCTTTTTAGCGTCTGTTCGCCTTTCGGCTCAAAACTATGTATACGCCACCACCACGGGAAATACAATTATTCCCGGAACGACCTTAGTCCCCGGAAGCCAGGGAGATGACGTAACTGCGAATATAGTTCTGCCATTTACTTACCAGGCGTACGGTGTTAATTATAACTCTGTGACTGTTTGCAGTAACGGGAATATGCAGTTTACAACGAACAATACTGCATTTACGAATGTGTGCCCGCTCCCGGCAGCTGCTATGGGAGTCGCCTTTCATCCTCATTGGGATGACCTGTGGACCTCACAAACAGGAGGGGGAATTTTTACTTCCGTGACGGGCTCGGCTCCCAATCGTATATTAAATATTGAGTGGAGGGCCCAGTATTTTCCCGGAACAGGTACAGTAAAATTTGAAGCAAAACTTTTTGAAGGTATACAAAGGGTTGACTTTGTCTATGGACAAGTGGATCAACTCGGGGCAAGCGCAAGTATCGGTGTCCAAAACTTTGCACTGGGATTGCAAACGACTTTTTCCTGTAATACTTCCAGCACGAGTACTGGTCTTGGGATCGCTTTTATTATGGCTAATACCAGCAGCCAACCCTGTGCACAAAACTTCGACGGGGTTGTACCACCTGCACTTCCGACGGGATGGACAGCATCTTCTCCCACAAGCTGCGCAGGATCCGTTCCATGGGCAACCACGAACGCGGTTTCCTATAACGCTCCGAATTCTGCCACTACCAATGATCCGGGTTGTGTTTCCGATGAGGTATTGGATTCAAGAACATTCCCGATTATTTCTGGAGGGGCAATATTATTGTTCCGCAACTCGTATGATCTTGAAAATACTTTTGATGGAATGGTACTTGAGATATCGATCGGCGGAGGCCCGTTCACTGATATTATTGCAGCCGGCGGTACATTTATTACAGGCGGATATAATGGTGTAATTAGTACACTTTTCGGAAGCCCGATAGCGGGACGCCCTGCCTGGACCGGTAATTCAGGTGGTTTCGTCCCTACACAACTGTTCCTGCCTGTATCGGCAAACGGGCAAAATGTTGTGATAAGATGGCGAAGAGCCACAGATGTCAGTGTCTCAGCAGGAGGTGTATGGATCGATGATATTACGATCGGCGGATCCAATTGTACCAGTGGCTGTACCATAACCTGTCCGGGTACGGTTACGGTTTCCAATACGCCCGGTCAATGCGGTGCGGTAGTAAATTATCCTGCACCCACCACCAATGGCGGATGCGGACCCGTGACCACCACCCCGGCCTCAGGTTATCTTTTCCCGGTAGGAACTACCATGGTAGTAGCTCAGGCTTTTTCGGGCCCCATCTGTGCATTTGTTGTAAGGGTGAATGATGTGCAACCACCTGTTATAACCTGCCCTTCAAATATCACAACAGGCAATACCACCGGTTTCTGCGGAGCCCTTGTGAACTTTAATGTGACTGCGACAGACAATTGTCCCGGTGTGACCGTCGTCAGCGCGCCCGCATCCGGAAGCCTCTTCCCCGTTGGAACCACAACGGTTACCAACACGGCAACAGATGCCTCCGGCAATACGGCTACCTGTACCTTTACTATTACCGTTAACGATGTAGAACCTCCTTCCTTTACTTCTACCGGTCTGTTCCCAGAAAGATTGTATTATAAATTTGATGGAAGCGGTACCGTTGTTCCTAACCTGGCCAGCAACCCGCCCCCCGGAACAGCAAATGCCAACATCGTTGGTAATTTGACCCAGAGTGGTACGGGCAAATGCGGTACAGCGCTGGTGGGTACAGGAGCTTCGGGGCTTGCGAATTATTGCAATACGAATTGGATCACCAATATGACCCCGCCCTGGACCATTAGTTTCTGGCTGGGTCCGAACCAAATCGATAATAACCCCTCCTATTTATGGGGGACATTAACCGCCGGTTCCTTCCGTTGTTTCTATGGCGGGGCCGCCCTCACGAATAATGTTCTTGTAAGAGGTGGTACAGGGGATATATTGATCACGGGCGTAAATCCTGCCGCAACATTTATTACCGTTGTATATAATGGAAGCAATACGGTTGTCTATAAAAACGGGGGATCTCCTCAAACCTACGCGGTTACTTTCCCCGCCAACATAGGTTCCACTCCATTATATGTAGGTGCTTACAATACTACAGCGGGAACCTCTTCTATGAATGGTTCGATGGATGAATTCAGTTTATACACACGGGCATTAACCGCCCCGGAAGTACTGAACATTTATAATAACTGCCCGACGGTGGTAAATACTTGTCCTTCGAACATAACTGTTAACAATGATCCGGGAGTTTGCGGAGCTGTTGTTAATTATACAACCCCTGTCGGCAGGGATAATTGTCCGGGAGTTACAACCATACGGACACAGGGTCTGGCAAGTGGCAGCCTTTTCCCGCTTGGTACAACAACCTGTACCTATGTTGCAACAGATGCTGTCGGGCTTATGGCCACCTGTACATTTACTGTTACGGTGGTTGATGCACAGCCACCCGCACTCAGCTGTCCGCCCAATGTTGTCAGAAATACTGACCTCGGTGTTTGTACCGCCACATTTGCTCCGACCAACCCCACAATTGGGGATAACTGCGGTGTAACTTCCCTCACCTGGGTACTGACAGGGGCCACTACCGGTTCTTCGCCTGCCTCAGGGATAAACTATGTAGGTAACAGGGCCTTCAATATCGGGGTAACTACCGTCACTTATACAGCAAAAGATGCAGCCGGCAATACATCCACCTGTTCCTTTACAATAACAATAAACGATGCATGGATACCGGTTATCACGATTCAACCGGCTACCAAATTCGTTTGTGTAGGGAGCAACGGAATATTCAGCGTTACGGCTACCGTGCCTTCAGGAGCTCCGCTGGCTTACCAATGGCAGAGCTGGAACGGCAGCGCCTGGGTGGATATACCGACAGCCATCAATTCTTCTTATAATGTGGGTGCCGTAACATTTGCCAT
>CAYSIU010000236.1:0-1058 GCA_964431095.1 uncultured Chitinophaga sp.
ACCAGCGGCGCCAATGCCATCACCCAGCGGGCTGCCATTACGGCCCTGAGTTCTGATCTTCGTCCCACCCTGGAGATGGTAAAAGAATTTTCCAAGCGCAGGAAAAAAGTGCTGGAGCTGGTCCGTGATATCCCCGGCATTCAATGCCCGGAACCGGAGGGGGCGTTCTATATTTTCCCCGACATGAGTTTTTATTTTGGTAAAACGGATGGTGAATCGGTGATCAGCAATGCGGCTGAGCTGAGCCTCTATCTTTTGCACAAGGCGCATGTGTCTTCTGTCATGGGAGATGCATTTGGAGAACCCAGCTGCATTCGTTTTTCTTTTGCCAACAGCATGAAGAACATCGAAGAGGGATGGAGAAGGATCGTCGGGGCGTTGGCAAGACTGAAATGATTTATTGCAGGGCCATCCGGGTCAGTTTTTGATGCAGTCCAAGCACCTGTGGGATCAGTAATTCCTGATCATTGTTGCTGATCACAAAATCACATAATTTC
Source organism: uncultured Chitinophaga sp. (assembly GCA_964431095.1). Taxonomy (GTDB): domain Bacteria; phylum Bacteroidota; class Bacteroidia; order Chitinophagales; family Chitinophagaceae; genus JJ008. The sequence continues at coordinate 498 of CAYSIU010000236.1, forward strand.
ATTTTCATTTCCTCATCGATCTGGTGGCTGATTCGTTTCATGATCTCTTCCACGGCAAGCCCATCCCGTTCCATCACTCTTTTTACCCGGATATGCTGGGGGGCATACACGCCGATCACATAATCCAGGCGTTCGGCCGCACCGCTTTCGAAGAGCAGCGCCGCTTCCTTGATGATATATGGAGTGGTTTGACGACTCATCCATTCTTCGGCATCCTGGATGGTGACAGGGTGGGTGAGGGAGTTCAGCAATTCTAATTTTTCGTTGTCATTAAAAACGATTGCCGCCAGGTATTTCCTGTCAAGTTCTCCCTGTGAATAGCTTCGGGCACCAAAATGCTCAATAAGGGCCGCCTTTAGCTTTTCGTGTGTGTTCATCAACTTCTTCGCTGCATCATCCGCATAGTAAACAGGTATTCCCAGTGTTTCAAACAGTTTCGCAACCGTTGTTTTGCCACTCCCGATACCTCCAGTTAAGCCGATTCGTAACATAGATCCCGAAAATAAAATCCAAAATCCCGAATTCCAAATCTCCCATTCCTCAGGATTGCTTTATCAACGG
>CAYSIU010000236.1:1068-5059 GCA_964431095.1 uncultured Chitinophaga sp.
TTCCGGAAATGTCGTAGGGTGAAATGCGGGACCTGGAATGAAGAAAAGTTTATTTTTTACTGAGGCTTGCCGGTTTATTCAACGCGGCGGTCATATCCATGCTGACCGCTGTTTTTTCGATTTTGATATAACTTCCCGGGCTTACTTCGATATTCAGCGTTCCGTCCTCGTTGATTTTACTGATCGTACCATGGATACCGGCGATCGTTACAATTTTATCCCCGCGTTGCAGGTCTTCGATGAATTTTTTCTGGTTCTTCGCTTTTTTCGCCTGCGGCCGGATGAAAAATAACCAGAAAACGACGATCATGAGTCCCAGGAAAATAAACTGGAAACCGCCGAAACCACCGCCCTGGGATGTGTTGCTGCCGGATGTATTGGTGCCGGGCGGTACACAGGAAGAAAAAGACAGTGCTACGATAGAAGTAATGATGTAGGAGAAAAAAGATTTCATTTCAGCTGCATTTTAATGAATAATATCCGAAGGTTTATTTATCACCGACCTCACCCGTAAAAGTAAGAGTATGGTCCGTGGAGGGCCTGGTATTGGCTTTTACATAGATCATTTTTGTGATCGTGCCATGACCACTTCCGTTATAGGTTGCTTTGATCATCCCTTCTTCCCCGGGGGCAAAAGGTTTGTCCGGCTTTTCCGGGATGGTACAGCCGCAGGGTGCGCTAACATTATCAAAGATCAGGTTTTTGGCACCGGTATTCTTAAACCGGAAACTGATCTCAATTTTTTGGTCCGGCGTTAATTTACCGACGTTCTTCATGGTCGAATCGATCCACTGGATCGTGGTAAAATTGGAGCTGTCGCTGAGGGCTTTTTGCTTTTGTTCCTCCGTTAGTTTTGTTCCGCTGGCATTCTTGTCATTGGATTTGCAGGCCAGCAGGCTGACAGTGACCGTAAGGATAAGCACTATTTTTTTCATGTAGTTCTGTTTTTGAGAAACCAGTCCCGGGTGACTAGCCTTTCCCATTTTGCCCCTGCAACCAACAGGTTTCCGGGCCGGGCTCGCAAAGGTAAAGGGAAGTTAACAGGTTGACAAGTTTTGAAATAAGCACCGGCCCCGAAGACCTTTCAGGTTTTTTTATACTCCACTTTCTTCATCTTTCCTTCCTGCACGAGTTCTTTATGAATATTGTCGAGGATTCCATTCACAAAGTGGCCGCTTTGCGGCGTACTATAATCTTTTGCCAGGTCGATATACTCGTTGATCGTTACTTTGGGCGGGATGGTTTCGAAATAGAGGAACTCTGCCACCCCCATTTTCATGATGATCATGTCAAGCAGGGCGATCCTTTCCGGGTCCCAGTTCTTTAACTTTGGAATGATCATCGATTGAAGATGGTCTGATTTTTCCATCACGGTTTGCAGCAGGTTTCGGGCAAACTCTTCTTTATCCGGGCTCAACAGTTGCGTGAAATCATAACTCCCGGGTTTTTGCATATAACCGGTCAGCAATAGTACCACCATTTCCCCGTCGTCGTCCCAGTTGGAAAAATTCTCTTCGATATGAGATACAAAAACCTCGTTGGCCAGCAACAGGTCATTCAGGATGAATTCGAGGATCTTTTTTTCTTCAGCCCATTCCTTGGAAACATGCGAAATGTATGTTTTGTATTCCGGGGTTTCGGAGAGTTGCTGGTAGATTTTTCGGATCAGTTCCTTATCATCGTTGCTGAAGTGGCGGAAAACCTGTTGGGGTTTTTCAGCAGCGAACTGTTTCCGAAGGGCTGGGTCATCCAGCATTTTCCGGAGCAATTCGTTCCCGGCGATCTTCGTATTGACATGCAGGTCTTCCGCCGTAGGTAAATGCTTGGCAGCCCGGTGATGGGCATCCGTTTCGGCGTAGCGGCTTACTTCTGTTAAAAACCAGGTGAGATAAATAAGCAGGGAACGGGTTTGGCTGAAATGCTGTTGCAGGATCTTCTGCGCTTCCATAAGGACCGACCCGGTTGGCGGTGTTTTCATATCGTTTTCCAGGGTGGTAACAGTGTAGAGGGTCTGCATCACTTTTACCCGGATATTTCTTCTGCTGATCATTGCTAAGAGCTGTTAAAAGGGCGAAGTTAAGTATTCTTTGCCCGATGAAATATTTTCCGCTGGTACAGGTTTGAACCCTCTCTTTTGCATTTCCGGTTCATTTTTTGCTAACAATTAATCCATAATTGTGGATAAGTGAATTTCCTTAGTAAAACAATCTGATCCGTGCTTTAAAAGAATAATTAATTTACAGTTGAATTGCCCCTAAATCTTCTTACGCCATGCGGAAAACCAATTCTGGCGTGCTTCTGGGATTCGCAGTCTGCAGCGGAATCATCCTGATTATCGCCGTCGTTATTACTTCTAAGTTTTTAGTATCAAAAAACAGTGGGGGATTGCAACCACTTTCGCGTGTGCGACAGGGATCAGGTGAGTTGGACAAAGCGGATGCCCCATCGAAACTTTTGTATTACGAATTTCAGAAAATGGTTGATCCTGCCCTGGGTACAGTGCCGGTAAATCGTTTAAAGGATGCCGAGGAAATCATGCTTCAGCAAAACAACCGGGGCGACCAGGTGAATTCATTGGCATGGACAGAGAGAGGTCCGAATAATATTGGCGGCCGAACCCGGGCCCTGCTCGTGGATGCCAGTGATGGTACCGGCAATACAGTGTTTGCGGGTGGCGTTGGGGGCGGCCTGTGGAAAACATCGAACTTTAAAAATGCCACTCCCACCTGGACGGTAGTGAATGATTTTTTTGCCAACCTGGCAATTTCATGTATCAAGCAAAGTCCTGTCACATCTTCTGAAATGTATTTCGGCACAGGGGAGGGCTGGGATAATATTGATGCTATCCAGGGCCAGGGTATCTGGAAAAGCTCGAATGGGGGAACTACCTGGACCCAGCTCTCATCCACCACTGGTCTTTCCGATGTGGAGGATCTTGAATTTGATGCTAACGGTTACATCTATGCGGCGACCCGTTCTTCGAATACAGCACTGAGGGGTATATTAAGATCGACCGACGGCGGAACCAGTTGGACGCAGGTATTGGTAGATCCGAACGCAGCTGTCACCACACGCGGAGCTGACCTTGAAAGGGCCCCGGACGGAGATATGTATGCCACGCTGGGAATATTTACTTTAGGTCATATTTTCCGTTCAGCTTCCAATGGAACCAACACAGGAATTAACGGTTCATGGAGCGAGATCACTCCTTCAGGCATTACCACGAACGGTTACCAGCGGGTCGAGATCGCAGTTTGTCCAAATAATGCAAACAGGGTTTATGCTATTGCACAGGATGCTGCCAGTGGTGGGATAGGCGCCATGTACCGCACCGACAATGATGGGTCTGCATGGACAACCTTATCCAATGCATCCTGGTGTGATCAGGGAGCTTCGACGAATGCTGATTTTGCCCGGGGGCAGGGCTGGTATGATCTGATCATGGCTGCAGATCCTACCAATAGTAATACCATTCTGGCGGGAGGAGTGGTCATCGTAAAATCCACTAATTCGGGTACCTCCTGGTCGCAGGCGACACGTTGGACTTCCGCGGCCTCCTGTACCACGGCACCGGTAATTCATGCAGATATACATGAGATACTCTATTTGAGCAGTACCGAGCTTATTGTTGGTACGGATGGTGGCATTTATTACAGCACGGATGGAGGAGCTTCGTTCACATCTAAGAACGGGGGATTTAATGTGACACAATACTATGGCATGGCAATGGATCCGGCTTCGGGTAATAACACGATGCTGGCAGGAGCGCAGGACAATGGGTCGCACCTGTTCAGTTCTTCCGGAATCAATACTGTTTCAATGGTAACAGGAGGGGATGGGGGTCTTTGTTTTATTGATACAACGAACAGTGCGGTCTGGATCACGGCTAACCCTGGTGGTTATTATAATGTGTACAGGAACAGTGGTGCCACATTTGTGGGAACTGCTGGTAGCGGGAACGGTCGCTTCATTGGATGTGCGGATTATGCCA
>CAYSIU010000237.1:0-5052 GCA_964431095.1 uncultured Chitinophaga sp.
TATATTGGTGGCGAAGCAAAGAATGCAAACAGGAACATACCCGTGGGTATCACTATCGGTATTTTTATTGTGATTGCCACGTACCTGCTGGTAAACACGGCTTACCTGTCGCTCCTGCCAGCACAAACACTGGAACAGATCAATGCTTCCGGCCATAGTATTGCCGCGGTGGAAGCTGTCAAAGTTTTTTGGGGGAGGAACGGAGAGCTGTTTATCTCCATCTTAATCCTTGTTACAACGTTGGGTTGTAATCACGCTACAGTTATTACCAGTTGCCGTATCTATTACGCCATGGCCAAAGAGGGATTGTTCTTTAAGAAAGCCGGGAACCTGAACCGGGCTACAGTTCCCGGTAATTCACTCCTCTATCAATGTATCTGGGCCTGCATTCTGGTATTGTCGGGAACGTTTGACCAGTTGACGGATATGATCATATTTGCCGTCTTTGTTTTTTACGGAGCAACGGCACTGGGCGTCTTTATTCTCCGGAGAAAAATGCCCGAGGCCCACCGTCCCTATAAAGTATGGGGTTACCCGCTGGTCCCTGCCATCGTGATCCTGTTTTCAGCCGCACTTTTTGTAAATACGATCATTACAAAACCCCGCGAAGCTGGAATCGGTCTGGCATTGATGCTTACGGGCGTGCCCATGTGGTATTTGTTCAGAAGAAAGATCAATAAGCAAATGGTGGGGATGGGGAATTAACCAGGCTGCTCCCTTCGGCCGATAAACCGGTAGGCAGGGTATCGAGGATCCGGTACAAGTATATCGTTAAAGTTGTGTGATCACCATTTTATCAATTCTCTCTTTTTTCCGGCGGATCTTATCATACAGCCTTTGATACCTGGGAGATCCTGCAAAATAATATTCCGTCAACCGCATTTGCCTCTTTCTCCATTTGTAGAGATAATAATTACCCGCTTCCCTGTCAAGACCCAGGCTAAGAAAATGGAGCAGCCTTGCCCTTTTACTGCTTTTCAATGTTTCGCGGTGTACGAAACGGTATGTTTCATTCAGGCACCTGTTGAACAGATAGTACTTCCCTTTCAACTGCTTCCATTCTTCCGTTGAATAGCTGTGGGCAATGGCCTCCGCCAGTTGCCCGTTCAGATGGGCATTTGCCCCAAGCAGGTAATATTGCGCCGGCAGCAGCGTGCTGTCGGCAAAGTAGGCCCGCCATGCGGGTTCATGGATCACTGAACCGTTTTTATAGGCAATACAGGCATCGATATAGAATTGTGCAAACACCTGCTCGAAATGCCTCACCAGTCGTCGTGTGGTAGTATCAGCTTTCCCGAGTTGCTGTTCCACCAGCCGCAGGAACCGGGCATATAAAAGCCCGAAGTAACGGCTAATAGAATGCGTTTCTCCCAGTGAGTCGAGCTGGTAGAGCTGGTGAAATGGATAAGATTTGTCTTGGCTATGGCCGGCAGTAAGAAGGGTAAAAGAAAATGATATGACTAAGTACCATTTCATTGATCTACGGATTCAACATCAATATAAATCTTAACCATAACCTCAAACCTGTTCCGTCCATTTGTCTCTTTCCTCCGGGCTGAACTTCCAGGGTGCAAAATTATTTTCCACGTTGCTGAACATGGCTGTCCATTCCTGTGGGGAATTGCTTTCTTCCATTACCAGGTAGCGGCGTAACTGTAGAATAATATCCAGCGGGCTGATGCTGACCGGGCATTCCGTTACGCAGGCATTGCAGGTAGTGCAGGCGCGAAGCTCTTCAACAGAAATGTAGTCATGCAACAGGCTTTTCCCATCTTCTTTGAATTGCTTATTCCGATTGATGTTCCTTCCCACCTCTTCCAGCCGGTCGCGGGTATCCATCATAATTTTCCGAGGGGATAATAATTTACCTGTCATATTCGCCGGGCAGGCAGCGGAACATCGTCCACATTCTGTGCAACTGTAAGCATCCAGCAGATTTTTCCAGCCCAGGTCCATTACGTCTTTGGCGCCGAATTTACCCGGGGTTGTCCCTTCGGTAGCTGTTGGCGCCAGTTCCGGTTGCATGGCATAGAGCACTTCTTTTTGCACGGCGGGCATATTCTCCATTTCCCCTGCAGGTTGTAGTCTGGCATAGTAAGCATTCGGAAATGCCGTCACAATATGCAGGTGCTTGGAATAGGGGAGATAGTTCAGGAAAGCATAAATCCCGGCGATATGCATCCACCAGCAACCTCTTTCGATCCCCTGCAGACCTCTGTTACCAAAACCATTGAGTGTAGGGTGGAGGTATTGCGATAACAAAAAATTACCCGTAGGATTAGCGGCATAATGCTCAACCCCTTTTGTTTGAAGCAATGTATCACTGGCGTTCAGCGTGAGAAACAAGATCATCAGCAGGATCTCCGTGATCAGGATATAGTTGGCATCACTCCGGGGCCAGCCATCGAGGTCCTTACTGATAAAGCGTCTCAGTTTGATGATATTTCTCCGGATCAGGAAAATGGCGCAGGCCAGCAACACCAGCAAAGCCAGCACTTCAAAAGCATCGATCAGGAACGTATAAAATCCCCCGAGCGGGCGGGCGAACATTCGGTGTTTGCCAAAAATCCCGTCCAGCACGATTTCTAGCACCTCAATATTGATGATAATGAAACCCGCATAGACAAAGAAATGCATAACTGCTACCAGGGGATTCCTGAACATCTTTTTTTGCCCGAATGCCAGCAACAGCACGTTTCTCCATCGCCGGGCTTTATTATCATTGATCGTCTCATCGCGACCCAGCAATATATTCCGGCGGATCTCTTTCACTTTTTTTGTAAACAGCCCAATCGCTACAATGCTGAGGAGAATAAAAAGGACCTGTTGGATCATTTGTATGCGGGTGATTGCGACACTAAAATACAGTTTGTTGCCGGAAGAGCTCAGAAATAAATAGCATGCGCTTTGAACTTTCCGTTTGAAAATTCCAGCGCCGGTGCCGGGAATTTGAAAGCATTCAGAACAGTAAAAAGGAATTTCATGGCCTGGCTTTTTGTTTTTATTTTACTCCAGTCAATATCCGGTGCCAGGTACCATTGCCGGTAGCGCTTTATATCAGGACGGTTGAAGATGATATTCCCGTTATTATCCTTGGCGATATTCTCTCTTGCACCAAACATACCTTCTGCACCGTACCCGAGGGAAAGACTGATCCAACCCGGTATCCCGGGAACTTTCAATAGATTATTCAGGCTGCTGCTGACCCAATACGTTTGCCCGTTGTAATCTTTGATAAATTGCTGGGTGATGCTTTTTCCAAATAATGCATCCCGTCGTTGGTTGAGGACCGGGTCATCATAGGATTTTGGGTGAAAAGAGAATTTTAGTTTTATTTTTTGTTCATCCCACGCCAGTTCCTGCGCCACCAGGATGCTACTTCCCAGAACATTGGCGCTAAAATCACCCCAGCTCCAGCCCCAGCCGGCGCTGAATCCATCCAATACCTCGATCACTGTCTGATATAAGGTTCCACTCATACCCCCGATCCAGATCCTTTTTTTACGATCGATACCTGTCCAGCGCCAGAGTTCCATACTTCCGCGGCCTTCGGAATAGGCGCTGTAAATATGACCCGCTTTGTCCATTTGCTTCCATTCGGGCCAGTCATTGAATGTGTGAAAATGAGTTTGAGGATAATTTCTATACCAGTCATTGTACAAACCGATCATCGTAGCGCCATAACCGACAACATTCACCCCGGTAACAATCCATACTCTCCGTTTGATTTGCTGAGAGGTCAGTGCCATAGATTCTTTATAAGCGTGTACGTCTTTTTGCAGACCGGCTGGAAGGGTATCCGTTTGTGAAAAACAGGGATGAACCTCGGTGATGATGCTGATGATGAATATGACGGTTCTTTTTATCACAAACAAGAAATAATAAGCAGCAAATTTACGACGCTGCTTTCTTTTCAGTTTTAAAATCTAAAATTCAATAACTTTCAAGCTCAAACAATGACTGTAAATTCCGTATGGACGCTGCAATACAATCCAGGATCAATAGTTGGCTCAAGGGCAGCTTTGATGAGGCCACCAAAAAAGAAGTAGCACGTTTGCAAAAAGCAAACCCCGATGAGCTCGTGGATGCTTTTTATAAAAACCTCGAATTCGGGACCGGGGGGTTGAGGGGCATCATGGGGGTGGGCACCAACCGGATGAATAAATACACGGTGGGCATGGCCACGCAGGGCTATGCGAATTACCTGAAGCAATGCTTCCCCGAAGGCGTAAAAGTCGCGATCGCTCATGACAGTCGCAATAACAGTCGCTTCTTTGCGGAAACTGCGGCAAATGTCTTTGCTGCCAACGGGATAAAAGTTTTTTTATTTGAAGATATGCGCCCGACACCGGAATTATCATTTGCCATCCGCACGCTAAAATGCCAGGGCGGCGTCGTTTGTACCGCTTCGCATAACCCGAAAGAATACAATGGATATAAAGCTTACTGGAATGACGGTTCACAACTGGTGCCCCCGCACGACAAGAATGTGATCAAAGAGGTGGAGAAGATCGCCTCCGTGGAGGATGTGAGGTGGAGCGGGGGTGAAACAAATATCACGATCATTGGGAAAGAGCTGGATGAAAAATATATGGAAATGGTAAAGGGGCTGAGCGTGTACCCGGAAATTATTGCAAAGCACAGGGAACTGAAGATTGTGTACACATCGATACACGGCACGGGTATCAAATTGGTACTGCCTGTTTTGGAAAAATTTGGGTTTACAAATGTGCATATCGTAAAGGAACAGGCAATACCTGACGGGAATTTCCCTACTGTAGTTTATCCCAACCCAGAAGAAAGCGAAGCCATGAGCTTTGGCTTAAAGTTGGCTGAACAACTTGATGCGGACATTCTTTGCGGCACAGACCCGGATGCGGACCGGATTGCCATTGGCGTGAAAGACCTCCAGGGTAAATGGGTGCTGATGAACGGCAATCAGACCGCTGTGCTCGCCTTTAACTACCTGATCGAAGCAAGAAAGACAAAGGGTATTGCAAAATCCAAGGACATGGTGATACAAACGATCGTAACTACCCCCATAATCTCACC
>CAYSIU010000238.1:0-5046 GCA_964431095.1 uncultured Chitinophaga sp.
TTATTTGTAATGTTTTGCCGAAGAATATGGGGGAAGGGAAAAAGGAATTCAAATTTGCCCCGCCGATCAGGGAAAAAGAAAACAATGAAAAACTCTGGCAGGCATTGAAAGAAGGGATCATTGATTTTGTGGCCACGGATCATTCACCGGCTCCGCCTTCGATGAAAGAGCTGCAAAGCGGGGACTTCATGAAAGCATGGGGTGGGATCGCATCGCTGCAATTTTCGCTTCCCGTGCTATGGACAGCCGCAAAGAAACGAGGATGTCATATAACTGATATGGCGAAATGGCTTTGCGAAAGAACGGCCCTGTTGCCGCAATTGAAAACAAAGGGAAAGATAGAAAAAGGATACGATGCCGACCTGGTTGCGTGGAACCCGGAAGATTCATTTACGGTAACAGAAAGCGGCATCCACCACCGGCACAAGGTCACTCCTTACCTCGGTGAACAATTATATGGAGTAGTCCGCCAGACATGGCTTCAGGGAGAAAAAGTATATGATGAAACCCTCCCGGATAAATCAGCCGGGCATGCCCCCGGAAGGGGAAAGTTTTTACATTTGAACAAGGGCGTTATTTTATATCATGGATAATCAGGATGCACCGGCTTATACCACAATGACCGATCTCGCAGCGGAACGATTGGGAGGCAAAGCATTGCTTTGCAGTGATGATTTTTTTGCCGGGAAAGAAAACCTGCTAAAGCCCGGCCGTGGCATCTTCATTCCGGATAAATATACCGACAGGGGGAAATGGATGGATGGGTGGGAAAGCCGTCGTAAAAGAACCCCGGGTCACGACTGGTGCATCATTCAGCTTGCCACCTCAGGGATCATCCATGGCGTGGATATAGATACGAACCATTTCCTGGGGAACCATCCACCCTATGCTTCTCTCGATGCGATCAATATTATGTCGCAACGATTTATCGATCTGGAAAAAGCTGAATGGAAAGAGATACTCCTCCAATCAACACTTCGACCTGGGGCACAAAATTTTTATGCAATAACGGACAGGGACATCTATACACATCTGCGCCTGAACATTTATCCTGACGGAGGTGTGGCAAGATTGAAGGTGTACGGGGAAGTATTCAGGGACTGGGACACCGTGAGTGCCACGGAAACCGTAGACCTCGCAGCTGCAATAAACGGCGCCAAAACTGTTTTATGCAATGATATGTTTTTCTCTCACATGGACAACCTCATCATGCCAGGCAGGGGTGTGAACATGGGAGATGGATGGGAGACCAAAAGAAACAGGACGCCTAATAATAAAGACTGGGTGATTCTCCGGCTGGCTCACAAAGGGATTATTGAAAAAGTGTTAGTGGATACCTGTTACTTTAAGGGGAACTACCCGGATAGTTGTTTGATAGAAGGCTGCCTTGTTGCCACCGGTCATGAAAAAGAACTGTATTCAGACAAGCTGCAATGGACAACCATCCTTCCGCAGACAAAACTCAGTGCGGATCATGAACATTTTTTTGAAAAAGAAATCCTGGAGAAAGGTCCCTTTACGCATACGCGGCTGACCATTTTCCCGGACGGCGGCATCAGCAGGTTGAGATTGTGGGGGAAGATCAGGTAAGTGATCGATATAATAGCAGGGAAAAGATATGACCCTTCATCAATTTAATATATTACCAAAAGAACAGCTCGCAGAAGAACTGATGAAATGTTGCGGGTCATCAGCCTGGGTGCAGCGTATGCTGCCTTTTATCCCCGCTGATGATATGGTGGAGTTGCTCGAAGATGCGGAAGAGCAATGGTGGAAATGTTCGGAAACTGACTGGAAAGAAGCATTTGCCCATCATCCCAGGATTGGCGACATCAGCTCCCTTCAAAAAAAGTATATGGCTACTGCCGCATGGGCCTCGGGGGAACAAAGCGGGGTAACTGCGGCATTGCCGGAAACCCTTCGGGCATTGGCAGAGCGAAACAGGTTGTATGAAGAAAAATTTGGTTATATCTTTATTATTTGTGCAACGGGAAGGTCTGCCGAAGAAATGCTGAGCATCCTGCAGTCAAGGCTGCAGAATGACCCCGCGGAAGAAATAAAAATCGCCGCCGATGAGCAGAACAAAATAACAAAACTCAGGATAGAAAAACTATTGGATTAAATCATTCAACAGCTTCCCGTTGGGGAGGAGCTATGAGCCAACTGACCACACATATTCTCGACACGACAAAAGGAAAACCCGCAGAAGGAATAAGTGTTTTTCTTTTTCAGCAGCACGGCGATGGCTGGGCCGAAATCACCATCGGTACCACCAACAAGGACGGCCGTATCCCCGATCTGTTACGCAAAGATATTGTGCTGGTTCCCGGCATTTATAAAATGCGGTTCGAAACAAAACCCTATTTCGATCAGCTGGGTATCCAGAGTTTCTATCCTTTTATCGAAATTACTTTTACGATAACAGAGAACGAACGGTATCATGTTCCCTTGTTGCTGAATCCCTTTGGCTATTCTACCTACAGGGGTTCCTGATCCCTTTCCCTGCCCGCTATCAGAAAGGATTAAAATCAAACCGATCATCATGAATTTTTCCATTGCAGATATTGAAAAAGAAACACTCCTTCGCTCCTTCCAACCCGCAAACCTGAAATCCAAGCACAGTTATCCCGCGACAAAACCCGACGGCAGGCCGTAACATACCGCCTTTGGCGAACCAAACCTTTCAAAACAAGTACCTTTTGTAAAAATGGGAAAATGTCCCCTAAAAAACCTTCAAACCTATTCGCCTGATTTTGTGACACTGTCCAGGGTGTTGAAGTTTGAAGGGTATGATCAATTGCCGGATGAAGAGAAAAAAATAAAGAAGCTGGAAAAAAAACTGGAAAAGATGGATGTTGCAGAAAGACATCATCATCCGGCAGGGTTACCTTATACGGTCTATCATAAGATCATTCAAAAATTGCAGACAGAACCGGTAGAAGATTTCCGGATTGATTTTGAAGATGGTTTTGGCAACAGACCCGATGATGAAGAAGATGCAACAGCCATAAATGCAGCGGAGGAGTTGGCAAAAGGGATGGGTAACCAAACTCTTTCTCCTTTTATCGGCATCCGGGTCAAACCATTTACGGAAGATCTGAAGAGCCGCGGCGTAAGAACCCTTGATATTTTTTTGACCAGGTTACTGGAGAGAACGGGAGGCCGGTTACCCGGCAATTTTGTTGTGATGCTTCCTAAAGTGACCATCCCCGAGCAGGTGACAACCCTTGTCAGGCTGTTTGAGCTCATTGAAAAGAAAAATAACCTATCTCCGGGGACGCTGAAAATGGAAACCATGGTAGAAGCCACCCAGATCATTATGGACGATGAGGGCCGGAATCCACTGATGAAGATCATCCGGGCAGGCGAGGGCCGGCTGGTCGCTGCTCATTTCGGGACCTATGATTACACGGCTTCCTGTGGCATTACTGCAAAATACCAGACCATGGCTCACCCGGTTTGTGATTTTGCGCATCACATGACCAAAGTAGCACTGGGAGGTACGGGGATTTTTCTTTCGGATGGCGCCACCAATGTAATACCTGTCGCTCCGCATCGCGGCGATACCCTGACGGAAAAACAACGGGAAGAAAACAGGCAATCGGTGCACAATGCCTGGCGAATCGGGTATAACCACACGATGCACTCTCTGATCAATGGCTTTTACCAGGGTTGGGACCTCAACCCCGCACAATTTCCGATGCGCTACGCCGCCACGTACTATTTTTTTCTGAGCAGCATGGAAGATGCTACACACCGTCTGAAAACCTTTGTGGAAAGAGCCGCTATATCTACGCTCACAGGCGATATTTTTGATGATGCCGCTACCGGGCAGGGACTGCTCAACTTTTTTTTGAGAGCCATGAATTGCGGTGCTATTTCAGAAAAAGAGGCCACCGCAACCGGTTTGACGATTGAGGAGATCAGGAGTCGCAGTTTTTATAAGATACTGCAGGGAAGAAAAGGCAGCCCTGTATCAGTTCCTGCGCTGTAAATTTGTTGTCTAAATTCTTTACATGACCATTGCCGTGTTGGGCGCAGGGATGGTAGGCAGGGCGATTGCTCTTGATCTTGCCAAAGATTATAAGGTCACCGCTTTCGATCTGAATGCCACCAACCTGGACGAGCTGAAAAAGAAGAGCGCCACCGTGGACACCGCCGGGGCCGATCTTTCACAATTTGAGGAATATAAAAGTCTATTTTCTCCTTTTGATATCGTGGTAATAGCTGTTCCAGGCTTTATGGGATATAAAACATTGGAATCAGTTATTGATGCAGGTAAGAATGTTGTCGACATTTCTTTTTTTCCTGAAAACGCATTGCAACTGGATGATTTGGCGAAACAAAAAAATGTGACCGCGATCACCGATTGCGGAATATCCCCCGGGATGAGCAATTTTATCCTTGGACACTGCAACGAAGAGATGAAAATTTCTTCTTTTGAATGTTATGTGGGTGGCTTGCCAAAAGAAAAAAAACCTCCTTTCCTATACAAAGCCTCGTTCTCACCCGCGGATGTGATCCAGGAATATTTACGACCCGCCCGGGTGCTGGAAAAAGGCAGGATCGTGACCCGGCCGGCCATGAGTGAAAAAGAGCGGATCCAGGTGGATGAGGTGGGGGAATTGGAGGCATTCAATACGGACGGTCTTCGTTCTTTGATCCATACCATGTCGCACATCCCGAACATGAAAGAAAAGACGCTGCGCTACCCGGGACATATTGACCTGATTATTGCCTTGCAGCAGGCGGGCTTTTTCGAGACAACACCGCTACGGATGCATGGCGTGGATATCATAGCGCTGGAATTTACTTCCAGGTTGCTGTTAAATGAATGGAAACTGGGTGCCGAAGAAGAAGAATTTACAGTGATGAAAGCCATTATAAAAGGAGAGGGCAAAACCATTGAATACAGCCTGCTTGACCGCTATGAAACAGCCACGAAAACTTAATCGAAGGCCCGTACTACCGGGTGCTACTGCAAGGCCGAAGCTAATTTGATCGGCCGACGATATTTTCAGGAGTAAGGAATCTCCTGTCTAGAAA
>CAYSIU010000239.1:0-5040 GCA_964431095.1 uncultured Chitinophaga sp.
GCCCGAAAAAACCACTTCCGCTGTGCATAATTTTATTGAAGGATCGGGTGCGGTCTGAATTCTTTTGTCCGATCAAATAAATACCGGTAGGTTGTCAGTACCCGGCTCCGGTAAGTCCCCAATGATTCGGCTACATTGATCATCTTGGGGTTGAACTCCCCGATCCATTGCATTTCATAGTCCTCGTACAAGATCCTGCCGAGTTTCGGTTCCCCATTCTCAAAGCTCAGCTCCTGTATCACTTTACAACCTTCCACGATGATAAAACTGTCCACCCCCCTCCCCTGGAATTCCGGTACGATACCGAATACCAACCCGGTAAATTTTTTGTTTTTTACCATGGATTTGATCCAGAAGAATTTCAATTTATGCGAGATACTGAATTTCCCGTTCAGGTATTTGAACCATTGGTTCAGGTCTGGCAGGTTGATCAAGATCCCGATAGGTTCGTCCTTGTAATAGGCAAACCAGCTGATTTTTTCGTCCAGGACAGGTTTCATGGTCCTGAACATCTTCATCACGAGTCTCTCTTCCAGTTGTTTCAGACCCCCGTGACCGGCCCATGCTTTATTGTAAACGATGGTAAAGTCTTTGGCGAATTTTTCCAGTTGATTTTTCCGGATATGTTCAGCGTGGAAATTGGCATCCTTGCCGCATTCATCATGGCGGTCATAAAATTTCTGTGCCAGCTTATCCTTTGCTTTTAAGGCAAAGCAAACCTGGTTAAAAAAATTCCGGAAACCATAATTCTCGAACAATTCCCGGTAATAAGGGGGATTAAAATTCATGCAGTACATGGGAGGTATATCATGTCCTTTCACTACCAGCCCCCACCATCGGTCCCTTTCCCCGAAATTGACAGGGCCGTCCATCGCTTCCATACCCCGCTGGAGCAACCAGTGCCGGGCCACATCAAACAACATATCCGCAGCCACCTGGTCATTGATGCAGTCAAAAAAACCCACTCCCCCTACGGGGAAATCGTCTCCCTTGTTCTTGTATTTTTTATTGACAAAAGCTGCGATCCGGCCGATGAGCGCACCATTTTTGTCCTTCAGGACCCAACGGATCGCTTCGCCGTGGCGGAATGTTTTGTTCTTTTTCGGATCAAAAACCTGATAAATGTCCTTGTCAAGCGGCCGGATATAATGAGGATCTTTTTTATTGATTTCCGCATTTGTCCGGATGAATTCCCTTGCCAGTTGAGGGGTTGAGACTTCCACCAATTGCATTTCGCAAAAGTAGGAAAGAAGCTATTTCAACAAAGGCTTATCTTTTCGAGCAATAATTGTTGCTCCGTTTGTGAACGGGTGAGACGGATGGCTTTTTCAAAATAGGTCCTTGCCATTTTTTTGTCGTCCAGGTCAAAATACATTTCACCGATCGAGGCATAATAGAGGTGATGCTGTTCCAACCCTTTGATCTGTTTTAATTCTTCCAGGGCTTTCTGGCGACTCACTGCATACGCAGAAGCAATGGCTTTATTCATGGCCACCACCGGCCCGGGCTGCAGCCGGTAAAGCATTTCATACAGGTGATAAATACTTTTCCAGTCGGTTTGGTCAAAGGAAGGAGACGCCGCATGCAAGGAAGCAATGGCCGCTTCGAAATGATAGGCGGATATTTCCTGTGAAAGACTTGTTGCACCCGGAGATTCAGTGGCAGCATCCAGGTATTCGAATCCCTTCCGGATCAACGGAACCTGCCATTTATTCCTGTCCTGGTATTTCAATAAAACAATATTGCCCTTATCATCCAGTCTTGCATTCAGTCGGGATGCCTGGAAACACATCAGGGCTATCAGGGCCCTGGTCCGGGGATAATTGGTCAACGGATGCTGTGTCAGCAACAAACAAAGCCGCATCGCTTCTTCACAGAGATCGTCACGGATGAGCCGGTCAGGATGCGAGGAATGATAGCCCTCATTAAATAGGAGGTAAAGGGATTGCAATACAGCGTCCAGTCGTGCGGATAATTCGTGATGATGCGGAACCTCCA
The DNA here is from genome assembly GCA_964431095.1 of uncultured Chitinophaga sp. Classification (GTDB taxonomy): domain Bacteria; phylum Bacteroidota; class Bacteroidia; order Chitinophagales; family Chitinophagaceae; genus JJ008. The sequence continues at coordinate 1,999 of CAYSIU010000239.1, forward strand.
GCCCGATCTTTTCAGATTTAATCTTTTCTTTGGCCCGGTAGATCCTTTTGCTGATGGTTTCATCATTCGTCAGGAAGGCCCGGGCAATTTCGTTCACACTCAAACCGCAAAGTGTTTTCAGCGTTAAAGCGATCTGCGATTCTTCGGGAATGGAGGGATGGCAACAGGCAAACATCATCCTGAGCTGGCTATCCTGTATTTCATTTTCCAGGAACAAATGATGAACGGTAGGGGTTAAACTATATTCGGATTCAAGAAGGGTTGCATAACGGGGTTCGATTTCCCTGAATTTTTGCTGCCGTCGCAAAAAATCTATCGCTTTATTCCGGGCGACACGGTATAACCAGGCGGGTGGGTTGTCCGGGATCCCTTTATAGGCCCAGGTGTTCATAGCCTGCAACAATGTATCCTGTACCAGGTCTTGTGCTGTTTCGATGTTCTGCAACCCCAGCAGTCTTGACAATACAGCGACGATCCTTCCGGATTCATGCCGGAAAAGATGATCGATCGTTTCATGAATGTTTTGAAGGGGCTGCACAAAAACATTTCGTGCAAGTTAAATAAAAGGTGAATGGTCAATTTCCTGTAAACTGTAAAATCTTCCATCTTACGGAGCATATTGACCATTCACCATTCGCGATTTACATTTCTACCTTCATCACCTGCCTTATCTGGATGGTACCGCCACTTTCATAACCGGGGTAATCATCACAGATCTTGACGGCTTCGTTGTAATTTTCAGCCTTGACGATAAAGAAACCGCCCACGACTTCTTTCCCTTCCGTGAAAGGACCATCCGTTACTTTATTTTTGGCAGTGATCAGTTTACCGCCCGGCAACAGGGGTTCTCCTGCCACATATTTTTCCGCTTTATTGAGCTTGTCGATCCAGGCCATCCACTTGCCCATCTGAGCCTGCATGGTTTCGGGACTCTGGTTAGCCGGTTGAACCCCCTGAAAAATAAGCATGAACTTTTCCATAATTGTTGATTTGAATGTTTTTAAAGATTATTACTGAGTAAAGACGAACAACAGTTTGCTTACCGGACAGCGTCGGGGGATTTTTTTAAAGAAGTATTATTTCTTGTTCTTATGGCTGAATATCACTTCTCTCATTCTGCGGTTTTCCGCGCCTGAGGGAGGCATCACCCTGGCTAAAAGATTGATTATAGCAGGAATGACCGTTCCTTTAACATTTTGTGTGTACCATTCTCCGGGTATGAGAAAATGCCCTTGAAGCGGTATTGATAAGCGGGTTGCGGGGGTCTAACTTGCTTTTTCAAATCAACACCTAAAAAATTTTTTATGAGACACTCCTTTTTTTTACTAAGCAGCATTTTTTGCTTTACCCTTTTCCCAAGGGAGATCGACCAACCAACACCGGACGCAAAGTTTACAGGATCTTGTGTTCAGACCCCAAAAGCAGATGAAGACATTTATGTATCGTTTGATTATTTCAGCGATGCAAGCGGTTATCAGTATGGTGCCGCATTTTACCTCTATAATCCCAATGATTTCACCGTGAATGTCCAATGGCAGTTTGTGGGAAGCAGTAACGTGAATTTTTCTCCTACTAACAGTGACCGGACAACCATAACGGGCAAAACGAAAGTATGGATCACAAATGTTACATCGGCTGATCATTCCAAAGCGTGGAATTCCGGGAAAGTGCAATGGAGATATTAAGGTGAATAGCGAATAGCGAATAATCTTGCGTCACCGGAATTGAATTAACATTTTTATAAACCCTGTGTAAATCAATTTTTCGTTTTCCTTCTATGAAACAATACGCCACCACCTTCGTCCTCACCCTGATTTATTCGGGTGCATTGGCCCAGAACCACCACCGGCATACATTTTTTATTCAGCAGGATACGGCCATTCAGTGGGCTGCTGAATGTAATAAAGTGATCAACCTTTCACCCAAAGTCCAGGCCCACAGTTTGAAAAAATGGTACCTGGATAAGATCAAAAAAAGTACAGTTACAGCTTATATGATCGATGAAGACCGGAAAGGAGTGACTTCCTTTCCATTCTCCCTGCCCTCATTGGAAAGACAGGAGTGGCTGACCGGTTTACAACCTGAACTGCCTTCTTATAAAAATCTTAAAGAATGGTACTTTGTGGATCCAACAAAACCCAGCGAGGATTATGACCGCATCCGCTACGTTGTCGGAGGGATACAATTCTCCGCTGATTCCTGCTGCGGCTGCGATGAAACCGACGCCTTCCGCGCAAAACAGGTTTTACATTACAAAAATGGGCGATTCAGTATTTATAATGTTTTTATTTCGCCGCTTTGTGCCCGTAAAACAGCAAATCCTCCTTTTGAATGGTATCCGCTTTGTAACGTAGCGTATAATGATAATGCCGAAAGAAAATTCCCGGGAATAAGTAAAGACGTTGTATTGCTCAATACCGACCCCCTGGACTATGAATTCAGCCACGAACGTTCATCCCCGTTTGATTCCGTTCTTACGGATTATGGCTGCGGTATCGGGAGTTTGATCTACCTGGATATGCTAAAAGGAAATATAAGACCCGTTGATCCAGAAACCGGTAAGGCTATACCCGTAAAAAAAATATTAACATGGCAAATGCCTGCTGATACGATGCCATCTTATAATAAATCTGGCGAAATGACGGGTTATAAAGTGGTTCAGCACCAAAGAAACCCAGGCGACTTCAGCAAACTCCGGATCACACAGGATTTTTATTTTGACTTTGCAAATGAAAGACTTTATTCGGTGATCAGGTCCGTGGTCATTATGCTACCGGTAAGGAGTTATGACGGAAGTATCAGGGGTTATATCCCATGGTGCAGGTTGGAACAATAGGGGAAATGACTGGCGGTCTGTAATGCTGGAAAACAGTGATCCCATGCCTGTCGGATTACCGTGGATCCAAATCTCAAAAGCTGGTTCCCAACCTTTTCTCCACAACCAGAATTCTTTGTTTTTTAAACCAGAATTCTTCTGAAACAAATTGGCAGATTAGGCTCCCACCCTTACCTTTGCCGCCTGAAAAAGCTGCTGTTTTCCGG
>CAYSIU010000240.1:0-4986 GCA_964431095.1 uncultured Chitinophaga sp.
CTCGATACCCGGATGATCACAAATGGCTGTTACGATTTCGCTGTCTCCATTCACAATATTAAAAACCCCATCCGGCAGACCGGCTTCTTTTAATAACTGAGCCAACCTTCCCGCACTCAATGGAACTTTCTCCGATGGTTTTAAGATCATACAATTCCCGAGTGCGATCGCATTCGGTAAGGTCCAGTTGGGAACCATCGATGGAAAATTAAAAGGAACAATGCTGGCCACTACCCCCAGGGGAACGTGTTCGGTCCTGCATTCAACCCCTTTGCTTACTTCCAGCACTTCACCGGTCACCAATTGCGGCAATGAACAGGCAAACTCGGTGAGCTCCACGCATTTTTCGATTTCAGCAGTAGCTTCACCCATTGTTTTGCCATTCTCTTCACTTACCAGCGCCGCCAGTTCCTTCATATTTTTCTCCAGAAACCATTTGTATTTATAAAAGACCTGCACTCTTTCCTTGATCGGAGTCTTGCTCCAGCCCGGGAAAGCCGTTTTGGCAGCATTCACCGCCTCCTCCAGGTCTTTGGTAGTGCTCATCGGCACTTTGGACAATAAGTTCCCGTCGATGGGCGACACCACATCAAGTGTCCGGAGTGATGAAGCATCCACGAATTTTCCATTAATATAATTCTGAACAGGAAGATATTTCATAAATGATCTTTTTATTGAGCTAATGCTCTTAATGATTCTTCCCTTTCGCTCCGGCCTGAAGACTGGAGCCGGCAGATCAAAACAAATCGGGAATCGCCAACTATAAATATACTTAATTTACCGAAGTTTGCAAGCTAAAGGATTCAATCTCAATGACACCGGGAAGGAAAGATCGACTCACAACGGTATTAAAAAAGCGACAAACGGATCTTACCGTAGTGCTGGAAAATGTGTCCGATCCCCATAATATCTCGGCCGTCATGCGCACCTGTGACGCAGTGGGGGTGCAGGAGATCTATATCCTTAATACAAAGATCCCCCGGCATAAAAAATGGGGGGCCAAAAGCTCATCAAGTGCTGCCAAATGGCTGACGATTCACTCTTTTGATAATGCTGAGGAATGTTTCTCATCATTACGAAAGCGATATTCAGCAATATTAACAACCTATCTCAGCAATGAAGCGGTAGATTTATATAAAATCGACCTGACAAAACCGACGGCCCTGGTTTTTGGCAATGAACACAGCGGGGTGAGTGATGAGATCAGGGCCCTGGCTGATGGTGATTTCGTAATACCCCAGGTGGGCATCATCCGCTCCCTGAACATCAGCGTCGCCTGCGCGGTTACTCTTTATGAAGCATTTCGTCAAAAGAACCTGGCGGGGCATTACAACCGGGAGGATTTGCAAAACGTCTTTAAGCAGGAATTGTTTAAGGTATGGAGCCTGAACAAGAATGAAATTTAAAATATTCGATTTACTATGTTCAATGTTCAATTCTCACTTCGGAAGCCCGCTATGTTGGCGGTATTTTCTTTTTTCGCTGCGATTGTTTCCGGACAAACGATCAGGAAGGTGAAGGTCACCGATCTTGAAAAAATAATCAGTGAGAGCAAGACCCCACTGATCATTAATTTCTGGGCTACCTGGTGCGTTCCCTGCGTAGAGGAGATCCCTTATTTCCAGGAGGAAGTGAAAAAACATGAAAAGGACAGCCTGCAATTATTGCTGGTAAGCCTCGATATGAGAGATGCGTATCCCGATGGACTGACCCGGTTTGTTCAAAAAAGGAAAATAAAAGTGCCCGTAAATTGGCTCGATGAGACCAATGCCGATTATTTCTGTCCCAAAATAGATCCCCGTTGGTCGGGCGCCCTTCCTGCCAGTCTTTTTATTAATAATAAAACCGGCTACCGGAAATTTTTTGAAGAGCAGTTGACCAGGGATACGCTCCAAAAAGAGATCATGGCTATACTTCAATAAGGTCAGGCTGTTTGTTCCTCTTCCGGTTCCCGCCCTGCCTTTATCAGAACATTTATAAAATAGATAGCGGCCCCGAGACTCACCAGAGCCAGCACAATCCCCCAAATGCTACCGAGATAAAATGCTTTGGCTAAGGCAAATCCTATTAATACGATGAAGGCAAGGATGATGGAACGGGTGAAGAAGGAATTGGGGTTCATAGCAGTTTTTAAAATGGTAAAAATTCTCCCCTTTCACCAGTGAGATGCGAGACCCTGCCTATTCCATAAAATGCATAAAAAAACCCTGCAGTGTTCTTTGCAGGGCCTTTGAGAAGAAAGTCATTTAGCTCCTCCGCTTGATGGAACAACCCACCGAGCGGGTCTCTTTTACGGAGACATCCTTACCTGCCAGCATCTCATCAATCGCGATGATCGCGTGCTTACGGGTCACTTCTTCGGGGCTGTTGGAATTATCATCAATAGCGCCGTGGTAGACCAGTTTTCCGTCGCTGCTGAAGAGAAAGCACTCGGGTGTGCGGGTGGCCCCAAAAATATCGGCCATGGCCGAGTTATTGTCCATCACGTAATGCCAGGAATAACCATTCTTTTTCCCGTAGTCTTTCGAATCATTGTAGGAGTCGCCATTGTCACGGTAAGCCTCGTTCGAATTCAGGAGCATCACACCGATTTTTTTATCCATCGCGTATTTACAGACCTCGTTACAGCGGGATTGATACCGCTTCACCACCGGGCAGGTGTTGCAACTGAACATTACCAATAAACCATTCTTCTGCATAGCATCCTTGAATGAAACATCGGCTCCCGAGATATCTTTCATTTTTACTTCGGGTTTGGGAATGGGTGACCCGATCGGCAGGGGATCATTCACCCCTGTGAACATCATTGCCATCGCCATTAACGGCAGAGCGGCAAACCATATCTTTTTCATGTGCATATTTTTTTATGAGTTGAATATTCGCTGAACAAAGTTCGGAAATCAGGATGAAATTTCGCTGCCGCCCGCAGCATTATCTTTCCGTTCATCGGCAATTTTCTGCAAGGAAGAGATACTAACATTCAACTCAAAACCAATCAGTAATATAATCGAATTAAAATAGATCAGTAACATCAATATCAGCACCGTTCCAATGGAACCATAGAGCTGGTTGTAGTTCCCAAACCGGCTCACCCACCAGGAAAAGGCCAGGGTGAGCAAGAGCATCAATAACGTAGCCAATATGGAACCGGGGTTGACGAGTCGCCATTTCTTATGCACGGCAGGGGCATGGCGGTAAATATAGGAGATGGAAGCAAAATAAAGTAGAACGATCACGATCCAGCGGGCGATGCTGATAATGTTTCTCACCGTGTGATTTTTTATACCGATCCATTTCAAAATCACTCCCTGGCCTGTTAAAAGCAGGATAGAAGCCAGCACAAGAATAAAAAGGATCAACGTGATCTTCAGGGCAGCACCTCTTTTTTGCAGGCCTGTTCTTTTTTTAAAGCCAATGTAATTTTTGTCGAATGACCGCATGATACCCATAATGGCATTCGAGGAAAAGAACATCGAAAGGATGAATCCGATTGAAAGAAGGCCGGTGCGGGGATGGTTGATAAAATCTCTCAGAAAATTGATAAGTACCATATTGTCTTTTTCACCCGGTACAACATCCCTGATCAGGCCAAAGAGGTTCCTCTCAAATTCTTTTGATATCGGGAAAAAAGGGATGAGCGTAAATATGAAAATGATGGAGGAGGAAATGGCCATCACAAGATTGAAGGCGATCGATGCTGCCCTTTCCCGGATGCCCACCGTTCGTACCTGGCCGATAAAAAACGATACCACATCATACACCGGGATGCGCCGAAACCCCGGTAAGGAAGTGGTCTTACTTTTTTCGATCGCAAACCGCGCCGGTGGCAGCGCCGCGACCCTTGTCCCTATTTTTTGAAAGAAAGACATTATTTAGGGGTATTGACCTTTTTGGCCGAGTCCATCCGCCGTGTCAATTCCTGCTGGTACAACCGGGCGTTTTTCATATGGTCACTGATATTGCTTGTGAAAACAGTACTCCCGTCAAATTTATAACTCGCTACAAAAAAAAGGTAATCGGTAGGAGGAGCATTCAACACTGCTTCGATTGATTCCAGAGAAGGCGTACAGATAGGCCCTGGAGGCAGACCCGCATAGAGATACGTGTTATAAGGCGAATCGGTCTGCAACAGACTGCCCGTGATCCTCTTGAGGCTGAAATCCCTCAGGGCAAATTTTATAGTGGGATCGGCCTGGAGTTTCATTCCGGCCCGTAAACGGTTAAGGTAAGTGCTTGCAATATTGTACCGGTCCTCTTTCCTGTTGGTCTCTTCTTCCACGATCGAGGCAAGGATAGAAACCTGGAGCGGTGTAAGCTTCAGGCTATCGGCCCTGGTTTTTCTTTCTTTTGTCCAGAATTGGCGGTAGGCCGTGTAAAGCTGCCGGAATATCTTTTCGGGACCGCTGTTCCATTTCAGGCTGTAGGTGTAAGGCATCACAAGGGCCATGATGGTATTGCTATCCACCCCGTACCTGCTCAACGAATCATTGTTGTTCATGAAATGGATCATCTGGAGCGAATCACACTCAAAATCATATTTTTTTGATTTCCCAACCTTCCCCGCAAACAGCTCTTTGGTTCTTTCTTTATTGATGACCATTTTTACATCAGCCTGGGTGCCGTTGTGAAGCATTTTCACCAGTTTATAGATACTCATTCCCTGAGTGAGCTTATAGCGACCGGGTTTTGCTTTTTTATACCCGATTATTTTACTGGCCAGGCTGAATCCCCTTCCACTGATGAAGTGCTGCTCAACCAGGTTCTTTCTGACAGCAGTTATATCATCGCCGGTGCTGATATAGAAATAATCATCTTCTTTATTGTTCACTCTCACGGAAGACCTGAAAAGACTGTAAGCAAGAAAGCCGCCCACCAGTAAAATCAAGCCCAGGCCAATAAGGATTATCTTTTTTATCATACCCGGGACAAATTAAATCCAAATTTTTCAGTTGCCCTACCATTCAATAAATATAAAACCCCGTCCCT
>CAYSIU010000241.1:0-4963 GCA_964431095.1 uncultured Chitinophaga sp.
AGAATTGAACGGGAGGCCTCCCACCGGCAAAAACGAGAAAGTGGATGGGATATGGATCAATCGCTGCAATAATGGAAAGATTACAGAGAGCTGGAATATATGGGATACCCTGGGGATGTTACAGCAGCTCGGTGTGGTGCCTGCCATGAGCCAGGAAGCGGAAGCATAGTTTACCTGTTTGCTTCAATCAAAAATAGTGATCTTTGGCTCCCGTTGTCATCTTTGACAACGGGAGCCTTACTTTTTAGTCAAAGCATGAAATATCAGCACGCGGACCCATCCGATATCCCGGCCATGTCACGTATCCGCGCTGCAGAATGGGGAACGGAAGAATACTGGAATTATCGTATCTCAGGATACATGAATGGCACGCTGCATCCCCAGCAGGCACTTCTGCCCCGAATTATTTATATCGCATCTGAAGGGAACAACATCAACGGTTTTATAGCGGGCCATCTCACCCGGCGTTTCGGCTGTGAGGGTGAATTGCAGTGGATCAATGTTATTCCTGAATATAGAGGAAAAGGAATAGCGGAAGAACTTCTTTATTTGCTGGCGCGTTGGTTCGGTGAGCAAAAAGTCAAACGTATCTGCGTGGATGTAGGAGGAGATATTGCAAGACGATTTTATTTACGTCACGGGGCGAAAGAATTAAATCAGCATTGGTTGATCTGGGATGATATCAGTTTAGTACTCGCTGATAAAAAATAAAGAATCCTCTTCTTTGCCGGGGAATTACTTTGATGGATGAACGACAATGTTCTTATTTGTACGTAAAAGTTTGCCACTCAGAGGGAAATCTTTACTGGCCCGGTGTTTGATGGCATACAATAAACACAATTATGGATCCCCGACAGCAATTATCCATGATGGATAAGATCATCCGGGAACTGGATGACCTGAAGAAAAGCCAGACAGCAGTTTTGAAAAAGATCGCGCAGGTAGAAGCAGATAATATAAGCCTGGGTGCTGACCTGCTGGGCAATGCTTTGCCCGGAATTCATGAAGAAGTGGATGACGGATTGAAGAAAGTATCTGAATTGCTGGAGCAATTCACTGATTACAGGAACGATTACGAAAAAGACAACCGGGCTTTCCTGGCTGAGACAACGGTATAGCTGAAAAATGCACATTTTTATTATTTTCTTTCATGCACTGAAGCGGCTGTAACAGAATGCCTAAGCAAGGCATAAATTTTTATGCACATTTTTATTTCTTATTGGCCCGGTTTTTTCGGCAGAGAGGTGGCAGGCCGCTATATTATTCATTAAAATATATTGTTATGAAAAAACTATTGTGGTTGATCCTGCTTTCGGGTGGTTGTGCTGCAATGTCGGCCCATGCGCAGATCAGAAAAGTGCCTGCGCGTGTAACCAACAGTATGCATGCAATCTATCCTAACGCAACGAACGTAGAGTGGAGAGACAGGTTCACCGTCTACCAGGCAAATTTTGATTTGAATGGAACCCGGTGCGAAGCAAAGTTCAACAGGAGAGGGCATTGGAAACGAACGGAAATGACTGCGGCGGAAAATGGTTTCCCGGACAGGGTAAAGGATGGTTTCAGGAAAAGTAAATATGGAGGCTGGCAGGTGCGGTCCTCATTCGTTACTTATTTGCCGGGGCAAAGAACCAGGTACCACATGAGAGTAGCGAAAAATGACCTGAGGAAAAAAGAACTTGTGTTCAACACACAGGGACGTTTGCTGAAAGACAACATGACCATATAATGATCGCTGAGCAGGATCATCATTGAAGTGCCCCGGGAATAACCCGGGGCTTTTTTGATCAACCAGTAAGACACATTCTTTGTAAAGGAAAGTTTATCTGCTGGTAAATTTTCATTAAATCTTATATTTCCTTTATTGAATTTTACCGATTCCTTATCTTTCATAAAGAACAAAACCACCGTTATGAAGGGAATAAGAATCATCGCCACCCTGATAATTATTTTTGGGCTGTTGATTATCCTCAACAGCAAGCTGAACCTGCACATCCGTTTCTTAGAATTCAGCAATACCGTTCAGTGGATCTGTGTTGGGGCGGTTGTCCTGTCGTTTCTTGTGTTGCTTTCCACCCCTTCGAAGAAATCAAAATCCTGAAGTCACGGTCTTCTTTGGTTGCGGGTATCGGTTCTTTTTTTCAGCTGCGATGAATCGTAATAAGTACAACCAGGTTCTGGTAGAGTTTTTGTACTGGAGAATGCCGGTTTTTTATAGCTTTTATGAACTGGATAGATATTATTCTTCTTGTTGTGATTTTGCTCGCGGTCATTGCGGGCTGGAGCCGTGGGTTTGTTCTCGGCGTGCTTGACTTGGCCACCTGGACCGGCAGCCTTGTACTGGCCTATGTATTTTATTCATATACGGCAAATGGGATCGCTAAACTTTTCCATTTGGGTGTTTGGTTATTGCCGGTCGCTTTCCTGTTGACAGCGCTCGTAGCAAGGTTACTGATCGGGTGGATCAAAAGTTATATTGTTCGGGCGATTCCCGAAGAGCTCAATCAAAGTAGCCTCAATAAATTCCTGGGTATCCTCCCCGGTGCTGTCAATGGTTACCTGTATGCCATTATCATTTCGACGATGCTGCTGGCATTGCCCCTGAACGATCATATCACCATTGCCACACGCGATAGCCGGTATGCTTCGAGATTGGCTATGCAGTCGGAATGGGCCAATCGCAAACTGGCTCCTGTATTTGATGAAGCCATCCGACAAACGATCAACAGTCTCACGGTTCATCCGGAATCAACCGAAAAAGTTGAACTTTCTTTTAAGTACGACAAAGCGATCGCACGGCCAGTGCTTGAAGCGGAAATGCTGGAAATGATCAACAGGGAAAGAGAAAAAAACGGGTTGAAACCGCTGAAAGCCGACCCTGAATTGACACTGGTGGCAAGAGAGCACTCGCAGGATATGTTTGTCAGGGGATATTTTGCTCATATTGATCCCGAAGGGAAAAGCCCTTTTGACCGTATGAAAGTAGCGAATATCAGTTTTTTAACTGCCGGGGAAAACCTGGCCCTGGCGCAAAGCGTGGAAATCGCGCATATCAACCTGATGAACTCGCCGGGTCATAGGGCTAATATTCTCAATCCGGTCTTTGGTCGTTTAGGGATCGGGATCATGGATGGCGGATTTTATGGTTTAATGATCAGCCAGGAATTCAGGAATTGACCAGAAAACAACATATGAATTTGCTTTTTCTCAATACTCAGGTTGATCAATATCATATCTTCCGATTCCTTTTCTATACATCTTGACCCATAATATTTATTGATTTATGAAAAAGTTAAAACTAGGGACAAGTTTTACCATATTTATTTTATTCTTCGGACTGTCGACGCTGGATGCCATCTGGCGTCATCATTGGCTGGGAGCAGGATTCTGGTTACTGACCGGCATTGTCTTCCTGTTAGCTGATAAACTGCCTAACGCTCCTGAAAAAAATGAAGGATAACCTCTATGCCTGAAACAGCGGTTTAACGGATCATCTCTCGCTAACTAAAAAACAGGAAATGAACAAAACATTTTTATTGCATTACCACATAGCAAGCGTGAATACTGGTTCTTATTTGACGCTGGGAATACCGGGAACCTGTTACTATCACATCATACAGCATGGGAATGGGGTTTAGAGCCAGAATCGGTAAATAAGAATCATGAATTTGGAAAGTTATCATTTGTGATGAGGAACAACAAAACGGAAACGCTAACCGAATCTGCCACCATTATTTATGATAGTGCATTGAATTTTGATATTATGAACCGATTCGTTTTTATAATTGACCCGATCTATAAAAGAATCTGGATCGAAAAATGAAAGTAAAAGAGTCAATCATCGAACTTACCGCCAATTCTCAGGATTTCGGAAGTGATCTTAACAGGAAAGTCAGTTCAGCCTGGAGACAGGTAATTGATCATTTGTATTGTTCTAAGGACAGTAAAAAACAATGGGAAAGCCTGCAATGGCTTAAAGATAAAGAGATCCGGAATCCATCGATGGTTAGGGCATATCATGATGCGATTTTGTTTATAAGTGCATTTCCGGCGGAGAAAGAATTGTATTGTCTGGCTCAGGAGGAGTTGAATCGCATGAAAGCTGTATTGGAGATTAAAAAAAATAATTCTCGCTGGCAATACAGCCTAAGTGGGAGTGGGCTTCCATTTACGGAAATGAGAGGTCAATATAGTCTCGCACAGGCAGCCTGGTTACTGGAAATTCATCCACATACTGTCAGACCAGGTGAAGCCACCGGAACCGGCCAAAATTTTCAGCTTTTGTGCCAGGCAATTTTGCCAGGTATAGAATTCTATGAGATCAATAAGGGAATAGCAGAAATCTGGAAAAAAATCAAAGGGTTAGGTGGTGAATTCAAAAATGCCGCTGCGATGAGATGGTTGTTGCAACTGCTCCACCAGGCAAAGATCCCGATCCATCTCAGGGATCAGTTATATGACGATTTGAAAATTTATCTGAGTTGGGAACTTACCGGTTCATTAGACAACAGAAGCTTTTTAAGAGCTCCATCATATTCTAATTATTTCAGCAATCAACTCACATTAAACCAAAACATCAACTTACTGATCAGGAAGCCAATAGGTGAATCGCTAAAATTGAATAAAAAGGAAGCCCGGAAATGGATTGATGTGGCAAGATCTTCGCTTGCCCTTTATTACAGGGAAACAGATCCGGTAACTTTTGCCGATCCATCTGAAACTTTTGTCTTTGATATGGGCAAAGGCTTTCTTATTTTATTGACGGGAATGGAAAAAGAAAGACGTCTATCCCTTGACAGCTATATCGGTTTTATGGCCTTCAGAAATGGTGTGCCCATTGCTTATGGTGGTGGTTGGATCTTTGGTTATAGTTGCCGGATTGGCATTAATATTTATCCACCTTTCCGTGGAGCCGCGTCCGGATATTTGTTTTGTGAGGTTTTGCGACTTTACTCGCACCGCT
>CAYSIU010000242.1:0-4920 GCA_964431095.1 uncultured Chitinophaga sp.
ATCGCAGCCCTGCCGCTGTCAAAAAAAGGACAACGGTCCCGGTGAGCTGATCATGGAGGACCTTTCTCACCAGTTTATCAGCATTACTCCCTTTACGCGTTGATTTCCAGCCTTCGAAGCCCATAAATTTTTGACTCCTCCTGTAACTTTTATGGCTTTCACACGTATTACAGGTCAGGCAGGCCTGATTTAATATTTATTTTTGCCTGCTATCCCGGCTGTTGAGGTGTACTACGAAGCTTAAACGGGTTTGATCGCCCGTCATGAGCAATTGAAGTGAATAGAAGTTGCCAGGAAAAGCGAAGTAGTATGACTGAACGTGAATACAATGATTGTGTAAGCGCCTACGCAGATAATGTGTATCGCTTTATCCTGAAAAACCTGCGCCACGAGGAAGATGCCCGGGATGTGGTGCAGACCGCATTTGAAAAAATGTGGCGTAACCGGGGTGAGATAGATGCGCGGAAAAGCAAATCGTATCTGTTCACGGTCGCTTATCACCAGATGATCGATCACATCCGGAAAGTAAAGCGGATCCAACTGCGGGAAAGCTTCCATGCCGATACCCGGGTGGAGAACAGGCCGGTGAATAACCTTAAAAGAATACTGGAAGAGGCCCTGGATCGTTTGAGTGAAACCCAGCGTTCGCTGGTATTACTGAAAGATTATGAAGGCTATTCTTATGAAGAGATCGGTCATATTATGGGATTGAACGAAAGCCAGGTGAAAGTATATCTTCACCGGGCACGATTGCAACTAAAGGAATATTTGGTAAAAATGGAGAATGTGATTTAGTCTCCGCTCTCCCTTAACGGGAGGAGCAAAGTTCTCAATAATAAAAATGAACATCAACCGCCATAATTACGAAGAGTATTTTATCCTTTACCTGGATAATGAGCTGAGCAATGAAGAGCGGCGCATCGTGGAGGATTTTGCGCAAAACCATCCCGATCTGAAAGAAGAACTGGATACATTGCTGCAATACCGGATGGTGCCGGATACATCGATTATCTTCCGGGGAAAAGCTGAATTGATGAAAGGTGTGGCTTATTCCCCCGTTAACTCCTCCAATTATGAAGAATGGCTGGTGCTTTATATCGATAATGAACTGACAGCGGAAGAAATAAAAGACGTTGAAAAGTTTATTGCGGGTAACCCGGCAGCAGGCAAAGAGCTGGAATTACTACAGAAAACCAAATTGCAGCCCGAACCGATCACATTTGCCAATAAAAAATCTTTATACCGCGAAAAAGAAACCTTGCGAAGGATGTTTGTTCCCTGGTGGAGAGCCGCGGCAGCTGTATTGTTGATAACTATGGGGCTTACTGCATTTTTTGTTGTAGCTAACCGAAGGTCAACGGGTAATAAAGACCGGACAGCAACTGCCAATCCCGGTACTCAAAGAGAATCCTTAGTGAGCAATCAATCCCGCTACCCGGTAAAAAATAATACTGCTGTGCCGGCAAAAGAGCAAAAAAATGCGGCTACGATCTCTCCCTTTACAGACAAGCAAGCCCGGCAAATGATCACAACGGTTCCGAAAGAAGTTAAAAACTCCGTGGCTTTGAAAAATAAGACCCTTGCAAAAGAAAGCAAATTACCCGATAACAATACGGTAGTTCCTTTAAAAGACGAAAAGGCGATCACTGACAATAATAACAACAACAATAATAAACCGTCTAATAATCTTCCCCTGCCGGTGAACAATCCGCGCGTCAACAACACAGCAAGCAATAATGCTATTGCTACTACTAATTCCTCTGAGGAAAAGATCAATGCTCAACCTGTTGTAACAAACCCTGCTGTAACTTCTCCTGTGGTACAACCGTCTGACATTAAACCTGCCTCGTATAATGCATCGGATGCAGATTTTGGACAGAATGAGAAAGATGGTAAGAAAAGCAAGCTCCGTGGGTTTTTCAGGAAATTAACACGGACTTTTGAAAAAAGAACCAATATAAACAGGAATGCCGACGATGATAAATTATTGGTAGGCGGCCTGGCCATCAGACTGAAATAAATAATTATTTTAAAAGAGAAAAGATGAAAAGGATATTTACCCTATGTGTAACCCTATGCGTTTTTGCCAGCAGCTTTGCACAAATTGACAGCACCGGCAAAAAGAACCCACCAAAGGATGACACCATTCACATCGGCGGTATTACGATCATCCGCAAAGCGGGTGGTAAAGAAAGAGAGATCGTTCATGATAGGGAATACAAAATGAGAAGCCGGCGCAGTGCAGAAAAACCTGCTAACCTTACCACCAATTGGTGGATCCTGGACATTGGTTTTTCCAATTACACCGATAAAACCGATTACAACAGTGCCGCTGCACAGGCTTATGCTCCCGGCAGCAATGCAACCTGGTTCAAGCTGAAAGGGGGCAAATCAAGAAATGTGAATGTCTGGTTCTTCATGCAAAAGCTCAATATTGCCAGCCATGTGCTGAACCTGAAATATGGTCTTGGTCTTGAATTGAACAATTACCATTATAAATATCCCATCCGGTACAATGCCCACCCGCAGCCAATTGCTGATCCACCTATTGTGGCGCTGGATGCAACTCCCAACCGGAGTTATGAAAAAGACAAACTGGCTGCCGATTACCTGACCGTGCCGATGATGCTGAACGTTAATTTCACCCCGGGGCGTGAAAAAGGATTTGGTTTCAGTGGAGGTGTCAGCCTTGGCTATCTCTACAGTTCCCGTAATAAAACGATCACCTCTGATGAAGGGAAAAGAAAGGCCAAGGATGATTTTGACCTTGAAAAGTGGAAGCTCTCCTACATAGCTGAGCTATCGCTGGGCCCGGTCCGGTTCTATGGTTCTTATGCTTCCAAAAGCATGTATAAAAGAGGGCTGGATATAACCCCCTACAATTTTGGTTTCCGGTTCAGCAATTGGTAGCCTATCAGGGCCTTCCCTACCGGGAAGGTGAAAACAGACAGGAAATAAATTTATAGTTTCGTTTCCCCTGATAACCTTCCTGGTTTTTCGGGAGCAGCAGTTATTCCTGCTGGTTTTTCTATCCCCCAGGTGCAATCTGCTTAGTATAACTCCTGCATGCTTTTCTAAACAGAGCGTTAAAACATATTCACAGATCAAAATAAAGCGTTGTGGCATTGCGTTTGAACTTGCGGACGGTTACTGATTGGCGACAAGAAAAGAATGCAATTCCCCACCTGGTAAGCAGGATCTTCTGCCCTGATGCAGGTGCCCCGGCCGGGCAAGCCGGGCAAAATCTGTCCTTACTGAAAATTTGACGAGGTATGAAAAATTTTTTTATTCTCAGTTCCGTCTTCCTCGGAAGCAGTCTCCTGGCTACGGATGTTAATACCATTTACAGGTCGTCGGCACCCAAACGGTTTCACCGCGGACCCGACGGACCGATCGGCATCGTGTCCATCATCATTGATAAGTCGGATTACGAGCTAAGTGTGTACGATGATAAAGGCTGGTACGCCACTTACCCGGTCGTTTTTGGCAATAACAGCCTGGCCGATAAAAAAGTGCAGGGAGACAAAAACACCCCGGAAGGAACATTTCATATCCTGAGTAAAAGGGTGCATGAAAAATGGTGCCGTTACCTGGCGCTTGACTACCCCACCCGGGAGAGCTATGAAAAATTCAACCTGCGCAAACAGCGGGGA
Source organism: uncultured Chitinophaga sp. (assembly GCA_964431095.1). Lineage (GTDB taxonomy): Bacteria > Bacteroidota > Bacteroidia > Chitinophagales > Chitinophagaceae > JJ008. Next base: position 3,654 of record CAYSIU010000242.1, read on the forward strand.
GAGATCCCGGCCAATGCCAGCATCGGGGGAGGGATCGGCATTCATGGGACCTGGCCACACGAAGACTTTGTAATAGATCGCTACAAAAACTGGACGCTGGGTTGTATCTCCATGAAGAATGACGATGTGAAAGAATTGTATGGATTCACCAATGCAGGCACCAAGGTCACGATCCGGAAATAACCGGGTGCAGGCATGTTGACAGGAATTTTTCTGTTTCTCCCCTCCATTTGGGCGGATCTCGCTGCAGGAATGATTCATGGCTCGCGTTATCATAGATCACCAGCTTCTTGACGGGAGATGCAATTGCATCGAATATTTTTTCTGTTTCACTCCGCAACACGGCATAGTCAAGGGCGCCCCATTGCAGCAATACGGGGCAGTGGATCTTACGGGCATACGAGACGGTACTAAAATTAAACCCATTGAAGCCCCTTTCGATCCCAATCCAGCAGGTAACAAGGAAGCCAAAAGGTTTTTCCGGGAAACCGCGGAACCCGATCGTCCTGGCCCGGCTCCTCAGGTGTGATTGGAGTGAGGCAAACGGCATTTCGAGGATAATACCCGACGGTTGAATGGCATAATCAGATACAGCTTTGGCAACTGCCACGGCCCCCATTGAACTACCCCATAAAAAAATATTCTTTTCTCCTTTTCCTTTCACATAATCCCAGGCCAGTTTTACTTCTTCCGTTTCCCGGTAACCAATGGTTGTAATATTATCCCCGCTGTTACCATGCGCGCGGAAGTCGAGCAGCAGCACATTATATCCCTGGAAACGAAAATCGCTTGCTTCGGCAAGTACCGTGGCTTTATTTTGGGTGAGTCCGTGAAAAAGAATGACGGTGCCTTTGGCCGATGTATCTGCCCGGCTGTACCACCCTTCTATCAGAATCCCTTTTTTCGTATGGAAGGTTACTGTATCAAACGGAAAAGTGGGAGCTTCCGTGATCACCGATTTTAGATAACGCTGACCGGCAAATAAACGCCAGGTTTTTTTAAAAATGTTCTGGCTGATCTCCTGGTATTTCAGCGATGGGTCATTATAAAAGTAAGTGAACTTGTGTGCATATAAAGCCGCACTAATGTTCAGCAATATGAACTGTACCAGGGCTACCCAGCCGATCCATTTTAATATGGAAAATATTTTTCTCTTCAAGTTTAATTGATGCAGGGCCGACCGCTCTTCTCCGGATGGATCTCTGGCAAACAAATACGCTAAGCTTGCCTGTGACAGCACAAGAAGACTTACCGGGGATAGCAGTTA
>CAYSIU010000243.1:0-2682 GCA_964431095.1 uncultured Chitinophaga sp.
ATGCACCTAACTAATGATTCTGTAAAATGGAAGGGTTCAGTTCAATCAATCTTTTCAGGAGTCTGGGGGATTGCTCCATTGCTTTTTCCAATTGCAGTGTGGCTTCTTTTGTTTTACCGGAAGCAAACAATATGGCTGCCTTATAAAAAAGAAATAAAGGTTTCCCGCTGGTAACCCTGAAAGCCGCCATCACCTGCTCCAGCGCTTCTTCAAAATATCCGGCTTTATACAAACAGCGGACAAGGGCTTCCCAGCCCGTGGGGTTTTTAGGTCGGATGCGGACGCAGTTGGAAAAATACTGGATCGCTTCCCGGAACTGCCCGAGTTGCAGTTTACATTCACCCGCCAGTAAATGATATTCGGTTTGCCGGCGTTGTATCTTCAAAGCAGTCTCTAGTTGCTTCAGACAGCTTTGCCATTGGCCTTCCCTGTAATAGGTGCAGGCGATCTTATAATAGAGTTTACTATCATCCGGGCGCAGGTGCGATGCTTTCCGGTAATGAAACCTGGCCTGCGCAAAATTCTTCAACCGGTCGTAACAATGACCGATCGCTTCATAGATCACATCTTCAGGCTTTGAGAGTTCGATCACCCGTTCCAATGCTTCAATAGCTTCTTTGTATTTCCTGAGCCGGATATAGGCGTCTCCCATGTTGCGATAGGCATAGTCGAATTTCTCTTCAATGGTGATGGCATATTTGTAGGCATCAATTGCTTTTTCATAGAGCTTCAGGCCCTGAAAAGCGGCTGCCAGGTTGAACCAGGCCAGCTCATTGTATGGAAATTCGTCAATGATCTTCTGGTGAAGCCGGATACTTTCTTCGTTCCGGCCGGTAAAGTCGGTCCAGAAACAAATCTTATAAAGGGCCTCTTCATTGTTAGGATCATCGTTCAGGATCATTTTGAGGCAGTCAAAGACCTTATCAAAATCCTCGTAATCGTCATATACATCGGCCAGTTCGAAAAGAAGCTCGAGCTTTTCTTCTCCCTCAAATAATAAAAGCGCTTCTTCCAGCAGGGCCACCGCTTTTCCCTGCTGGTCCAGGGCCAGGTAAGCGTCCGTTTTCAGGATATACAGGTTGATATCCCCGCTATCCAGCAGGGATGCCTGTTCAATAACCCGGAGGGCTTCCCGGTAGCGTCGATTCGCAAGCAGTATATCTGCTTTTTTAATGAGCAACTGGGCTGAGTAGGGGTATTGTTCGCTGCCCGTTTCGGCAGCTTCCAGGGCTTTTACGAGGTCATCTTTTTCCTGGAAATACCCGATGATCTTTTCAAAAGCATCTTCATCAATAAAGGAGTGGGTGCGGCCATTCTTAAGATCTTCATATCGTTTAAGCAGTTCCCGAATCTGTTCCCGGTCCTCCCGGTAAGGGTTTTCTTTCATGCATTCCGGACTTTTGGTGAGCAAAGGATTTAAAGAGCAGGCAGGCAGCAATCCCGATTTCTATCGGGACCCATTTGCTCCCTGGAAAGGTATTATTGCCAACAAGTTAACTGAAAAAAATCAAGGGAAAAAGAGGGTAATTTTCCCCATATGTGCAAAATAGTTGACTTTTAAAGCAACGCCACGTAACAATTCCCCATCTTTCACGTTAATAAACTACTAAAGTTCTGGATAAACGGTTTTTTTTATAAATCTTTTTGTTTTTACTTTTGTAAGCGATGAACCACCCCAGGCTAATAATTAGCAGGCTTATGGGCAGGAAACTGGCTGTGATAGTATTATTGACAGCTTCTGCTGCGGGCGCCTTTGCCACATTGGGCGATGGGGGAAAGAATTCAGCACGCGCTTCGCATGGATTGCTCTCAGGACGTACGGCCCTCACTCCCGGGTCCTTTACGTTGAAATCCGGTTATACCTACCGCGGCAGCCAGGTGATCAGTACTGAAAAAAAATTCATCCGCCTGAATACGGTTGTAACTCTTCAGAAAGGCAATACAACTTTTATCGTTCCCCTGAAAAAGAAGCTGATCCTCGACAATGTGAAAATTGATATTGGCAATCGCCAGTTCCAGAGAAATTAATTTCCCCCACTCTTAGTTTCCTCATAGGTCATGATCCTGTAACCTGATTTGGGCAGATCGAACTTCGCCTGTGAAACAGGGTTGAAATTAATAGTAGAAACAGTATAAGTGACCATCATTTTACCCAGTGAAGCTTCGTATTGCATGGCCAGCCCGGGGAGGTTTTTATTGAGGTACTGAAAATCCCTGTTCACCGGCACAAGGTCACGTGTAAAATAAACCGTAAAGCTGGTACTGTCGGCGAGTTTGCCTACTGCTTTCTGGCAATTGTACCCTGCGATCGTTTTGAATTCATTAAAATAAGTAAAATTGATCCCCTCGTATTTTTTATTGGATTGTTTCCAGTTGTCCGGGGTCATTTTGATCATATATTTCTGTTCGCCATAATCTTTTAAAACGGTCACATCGCCTGTCTTCCCGTCTATGATGGTTGCCTGTGTACCCAGCGAACTAATCATTTCCGAACGGCTGGAATTTCCTTTGAGGTATATCACACTGGTTGCTCCATCCAGCAGGTCGGCGGCTTGCGGGGCTTCATTAACTGTTTTGATCACTATATCATAGCCCAACTGTGCTCCAGTAAACTTTTTCCCGGGCTGAAATCGCTCTGCCAACACAGATCTGGCAATTCGTGCATATCCTTTATCAGCAGAA
>CAYSIU010000243.1:2692-4917 GCA_964431095.1 uncultured Chitinophaga sp.
GCTGGGGTCTGTGGGGGTTTTGTACCTTGTGTTGATCAGATAATCATAAGCGATCGTGGCGTCCGTCAATCTTTTCTGGGCTGCAAGATCTACGGAAGACAAGGTTACAATGCCGATCAATATGATATGAGCCATTCGCTTCATCTGCCTGTTTGTATTGCTTTCTACTATAAAAAGACGTGCCAATTTAGTCAATAAGTTGCACCCCAACGCCGCCCCATCCTTCCATGGATTGGTGGCTAACTTCATCTCGTTAATTTAAAGCTATTTTAACCAAAAAAATACTTAAGCATTTTGCCAACGGGAAGTTTATCAGCGGCGGCTCTTTTGCTGTATTTCCCTCATTTTTTTCTGTTGCTGCTGCATCTGCTCCATCCGTTCCTGCCATTTGGATTTTGGTTTCGGCTTCTTCCGGGTTTCTTCAATTTTGGCGAGGATCTTATTATGATCGATGATATAAGTTTGAATGACCACCTGTAAAGCAAGAGTGATCAGGTTGGAAACCGTATAATACCAGGTAAGGGCCGAAGGAAGACGATTAAAAATAAACAAAAGAAAGACAGGGAAAATATAAGGCATGTATTTCAGCATCGGGTTGCTCTGGTCGGGTGTCATGCTCATACTGTACCACGAAATCAGGAAACTTGTAATACAGGCCGTCACATTGAATATGCTGAGATGGTCACCCAGCATCGGAATATTCCTGCCGAATTCAATGACCTTATCAGGAGCCGACAAATCGGTAGCCCATAGAAAACTGACCCCCCGCAGGTCCACATAAGAATTGAAAAAACTGTACAATGCAAAAAATATCGGTATCTGCAATAAGGCGGGGATACATCCACCCAATGGATTGACCCCTGCTTCCCGGAACAATTTCATCTGCGCCATGCTCATCGCCTGCTTGTCGTCCCCAAACTTTGCTTTCAGTTGCGCAATTTCGGGCCGGAGAGCCTTCATCTTGGCACCGCTCAGATAACTGGTATAGGTCAGCGGGGAGATCAGCAAGCGGATGAAAATGGTAAGCAACGCGATCGCCAGGCCTATGCTTCCTGCAAATCCTTTAAAAACATCGAAGATGGGCATGACCAGAAAACGGTTGATGGGCCGGACAAAAGAATAAATTCCCTGCCCGAGGTTGATCATTTTTTCAAACTTCAGATCATATTTCTTCAGGATATGATAGTCCGAAGGCCCATAGTAAAAGCTGAGAGGAATAACGGAAGACGAACCTGCAGGAACGGATAGTTTCATACTGGCGGTAGAACGCAAAACTGTATTCGCCGAGTCGGGCGGAGATGTCCATTCTACCTTACTGCCCGTCGAAAAATTATTCTTTGCTACCAGCACTCCCATAAAAAAGCGTTGCCTTATCCCAACCCAGTTCACCGATCCGTCAAAGTCTTTGCTGCTTCTTTTAAAGATGGAATGGTAATCAAAATTTCCGTCTTTTACATAACCCACCTGCGTATTTTGTCTCTCGTAGGAAAGACCCGACTCCTGCAGGACGGCGGCATAATTCCAGGAAAGATTCATAACCGAACCGGTAAGCAGTTGGCTGGTCCCGCTCATTTTTATGGTAAAATCAATCAGGTAGTCATTGGGCTTCACGGTAAATTCATGGGTAATGGATCTGCCGCTGCTGTCAGGTGCGGTTAAAGTGAAGGATATCTTTTTACTTCCATCAGGGTTTTTTATACTGTCCACCGAGGAAAAGTACAGGTCGCTTGTTTCCGCCGTATGCTGTGCTGTGGCAGTCCCGGTATTGATTGTATAACTCAGGTTATCAAAAGAACTGGCAGCCAGTCTCACCGGTAAACTATCCTGTCCTTTAAAATTTTTCAGCTCCACTTTTTTTAGGCGGCCTCCCTTGTTGCTGAAGGTGATCTTCATCAATTCATTCTGCAGTGTGAATGTCTTTTCTGTGGTATCGCTTACGCCTGAAAAGGTTCCTTTCGCTGAAACTTTTGCAATGGAGTCCTGGATCCTGTTCAGGGAATCCTGCCTGGGTTTATTAAGCCTGGCAAGACTGTCCGTAATGACCTGCTCTTTCGCCTGTTGTTCCAGTTTTTTCTTCCGGTAGGCAGCCTGTTCTTTATTGGTGTACCAGAAATAACCGAAAAAGAGGAGAGCAAGGATCACAAAACCAAGTACGGTATTGCGGTCAAACTTCATCGGGATCTAACAATTTAAGGGGGGCAAAGATAGGTTTTTTCAGTCTGCAG
>CAYSIU010000244.1:0-4912 GCA_964431095.1 uncultured Chitinophaga sp.
GTTATCTCTGCTGAATCAAAATACCTGCTGCAGGCCTGATACATCTCTTCTGCTGTTGTTACATGGATCACCTGCATTCCGTTGTCCGATGTAGCCAATGCAGATGGTCCCATAATCAGTGTTACATCCGCGCCTCGCTGTTGTAATTCACGGGCAATGGCAATCCCCATTTTCCCCGATGAATGATTACCGATAAAACGAACCGGGTCAATGGGTTCGTATGTAGGTCCGGCAGTAACGATGGCTTTCTTACCGGCCAGCCGGGAGGTCAAAAAAAAATTCCTGTCGATGTATTCCAGGATCTGTTCTGGTTCTGCCATCCGTCCTTCGCCCTGGAGACCGCTGGCCAGGTCTCCCCTTTCTACGGGGATTATTTTATTGCCAAACGATTCCAACCTGGCCAGGTTAGAACGAGTGGAGGGGTGGCGCCACATATCTTCATCCATCGCCGGAGCTACTGCCACGGGGCAGGTGGCGGAAAGAAATACCGCCAGTAAAAGATTATCACAATGCCCCCCCGCCATTTTAGCCAGGGTATTGCAACTCAGGGGAGCAATCAGCATCAGGTCGGCCCAACGGCCCAGCATCACATGGTTGGCCCAGCTTTGTTCGTCAAAAAGATCCACCAGTACCGGGTTCCGGCTCAGCGTGCTGAGCGTAAGGTCCGAAACAAAATCCCTGGCAGATGGTGTTAGTATCACCTTCACTTCAGCCCCGACCTTAACCAGTAACCTGACAAGGTAAATGGATTTTTAGGCAGCAATACTGCCTGTAATCCCCAGTAATATTTTCTTCCCCTGCAACATGGGTCATCAAAATTACCATTTATATGGAAGTTACCCGAACCGGGTGAAATGCCGGCTCATGGTTCAAAAAAAAAGCGATGGAATACCATCGCTGCAATATTTTCACAAGTCATTTTCGGGGCTTACGTAAAGAGCTCGTCTTCCCCTTTCCGGAAATAAACCTTGTCATCAAGGAATTCCTGCGAGGCCAGTAAAGCCGGGTTGGGCATTCTTTCATACGCCCGGGAGATCTCAATCTGCTCTTTGTTCTCATGAATTTCTTCGAGGCTGTCGGTATGACTGGCAAATTCCTCGAGCTTGTTATGCAGCTCTTCCTTCAGGGAAATATTGATCTGGTTCGCCCTTTTGCCAACAATGGAAATCGATTCATAGATATTACCTGTTTTCACCTTGATATCATCAAGGTTACGGGTTTCTATATTATTGGTGATACCTGCGCTAAGCTGGCGCCTTAATTTGCTCATTGGCTGTATTTTTTATATTTTTTTCAGATAAGTTTTAAAATTGGTCCGCTTCTTTTTTCAGTTTACTATCGGGGAACCGTTCCGCAAACTCCCTGCATTCATTGATCACCTGTTCAAACCGTTCTGTCTTTTTTTCTTCCACGCTGAGCTCTGCAAAACGGTAATAGGATTTAATGATCATTAATTTGTATTCATCCGCCTGGGACGATTCGGCGTAAGCGTTCAGCAGGGTGGTAAATGCCACACCGGCTGCCCGGAACTGGCCGAGGTCATAATATAATTGCGCGCTTTTATAATCCTTGGTTTCCAGTTTGTTCCTGCAAATATCAATGATCCCGGTGGCTTGTTTATTCCGGGTAGAACCAGGATGAGTATTGACAAAGGTCTGCATCATTCCCATCGCTTTGATGGTATTGGTCTGGTCCAGTTCCGGCTTGGCGGACATCTGGTAAAAACAATCGGCCCTCATGAAATCCATTTCTTCGGCCTTCACGCTGTTGGGGAAGATCTCCAGAAAACCTTTATAAAGATTTTCTGCATTCAGATAATCCTGTTGGTAATAGGCGCAAAAAGCATATTTATAATAAATATCCTCAAATTCCTTGCTTGTTTTATAGTAGGGCATGATGTCCTCAAACACTTGTTGTGCCTTACTGTATTTTTTATCTACAAAATATTGTTCGGCGATCCGGAGCTTATAGGCGGGGTCGGGATTCTTCAGTATCCTGTTTAAGTTCTTACTTGTTTTATTGCGGGTTGTATGCTTTGAACTGTGACAACCGGTTACAAGAAAGACGGCCATAATAATCCAGCTATATCTCATAAAAGGCTGGCAAAGGTAACGCATAAAGGCAAAACTTAGGTAAAAAATATAGCTGACCAAACCAGGCCCGTTAAGGTTATTATAAACCAGATATACAAGGGCAAACGAGCATGGTACAGGGCCGCCGGAGCCAAAAAAAACCTCCCGTTGTATTGAACGGGAGGTCTTCTTATAAGCAGATAGTCTTTATTTCTCGTTTTTCTTTCTGAGGTTGGGATGCGGCGGCTCGACCATATTGGGTCCTTCTTCACCCTCTGCAGCCGGGCGCAGATCTACTGTATTGCAATCCCCACCTTCCTGGCCATAGTTGAAGATGAAGCGGTCAGCACTGATACCTTCTTTATCCACCATGTAGTTGATCACTGCATTCACATGATCCCAGCTCAATTGCTGTTCTTTCTTGTTGGAAGAGCAGTAACCGATCACCACCACTTTACAACCGGGGTTATTGCGCATCTTAGAGGCCACGGTTGCCAGTACGGCTTTTGCATCATCGCTCAGTTTGTTGGAATTGGCTTTGAATGCAACACTCGGCAGTGAACCCAGTTTCTGAGCACAGGTCTCTACGGGTTGAACGATTTTGGTCATACAATTGGAATCGCAGGGACATTTACCGATACCATCAGCATCTACGGGCTGGCAATAGGTAGGGGTGATCAATTCTTTATCCTTACAATCGGGTACACCGTCGCCATCTGTATCGCGGCTCACGCCATGTGTATCAACCGGGCAGCCTGCAGGAGTTTGCTCCTGGTCGAATTGGTCGGTAACGCCATCCCCATCACTGTCAGGCAGCACGGGTTTGGGAAGACGCATCAGGCGGGGATTGCGGATCTCGCTGTAGGCATAATCCAACGGGTTCAGCCACCAGAGCGGCTCCACTGATTTGGCCCCAATATTGAAATTCAAACCAATAGTTGCAAAATTGTACGAATCGTAGTCACGGGTCAGGGCGGCATCACCCCAGGCATGCTCTTGCCAACGTTGTCCATCGAGAAGGTCATCCTTGACAAATGTCTGGCGATCTTCAATAGCGACGTTAAACCGGTTGCTCACCTTAAACGCAAGACCCACACCGACTGTGCCGGAAGGTTTGAAAGTTTTTCCGAACAATTTAGGACGGCGGGCACCCTGGTTCTCACCGGGTGTCTCGTAAGTACCATCCATCAGGCTTTTAAGGGCTTTGTAGGTGTCTTTGCGTTTTTTATAGGAGCTATTGGGGTTGATGGAAGCAAAATTGTATTTCTGGTTGCCGCTCACACCTTCTCTCAGTGCATTTATTTTTACATCATAGACTGTTCCACCCACACCGGCAAATCCATAGAGATCAAGTTTGGTTTTCGATTTATGAAATCGAATATTGTTCAACGTTACAAGACCTTGCAAAGAAAGGTCCTGCAGTTTTGTCTTGTAGTTATAGTATACCACCTCCAGCGGTGTGTTGGCGGGAAGACCGAAGGCTACATACTGAGAGGAAACTATAAAAGCCGGTTGCCCTACTCCCGGAGAAAAAAGATAGGGTGCTGAGTAAGAAGTGGCAGCGGAACCATTCAGGGCCCAGGCTGGGTTTTTTCTGAAGTTTTCAGCCGGGTTAAACGTCCGGCCTTTTCCAATGCCATACAAATATTCCGCACGCATGGAAAATATATAGCCAAAAGCTTTTCTTACATGAATGCCAAAGGCACCGGGGTAAGTGAACTGCGAAGGAATATCCCCACTGATATTAAAAAAACCGGTTTTGATACCGATTTCCCACTGGTTACGAGGTTTTGCGGGAAAATTGTACGTTCCATTCAAAAATTCCGTATGCTGAGGCATTCTCCTGTTAGGAATAACGGAAGAATCTTTAACGTCATAGCTGGCTCCCACACGTTGTGAAAAACCATACGAGGCCAACAGGCACAATATGCCTGTCAGGAAAAAAAACTTTTTGCTTGCCATAACTAAGGATTAAGATTTGTAAACAATGTCCTAATAAAAAGCAAAAATAGATATTGAGGATTAATTACCAAATTTTTATGCGGTTTATTTCCCTTTTGCCCGTTATTTTTCAATTACTTAGTCAGCTTGGATCAGTATTTTGTTGCATAGGTGTTCAATTATTTTTTTGCCCGTAAATTGCCCTGATTTTGCCCATGCAGCTGCCCACCAATTTGATCCGCCATGAGCTTCAAATTTTTGAAACCCGTTTCAAAGAAGCCGTTCGCAGCCAGGCTCCCTTTTTGAATCATATTTTACGCTATATCGTAAAAAGAAAGGGGAAACAGCTAAGGCCTATGTTCGTGCTTTTATCCGCCAAAATGTGCGGAGAGATCAACGATGCCTCCTACCGGGCAGCCTCACTTGTAGAATTGCTTCACACAGCCACACTGGTCCATGATGATGTCGTGGACGATTCCATGGAACGAAGAGGGTTTTTTTCGGTCTATGCCATGTGGAAGGCAAAAGCGACTGTTCTTATCGGTGATTATCTTCTTGCCAAAGGCTTATTGGTTTCCCTGGAAAACAATGACTTCCGCGTATTGCAGATCCTATCGGAAGCTGTCCGGAAAATGAGTGAGGGAGAATTGCTGCAGATACAAAAAGCGAGGACCCTGAATATCAAAGAAGAGATTTACTACGAGATCATTCGCAATAAAACGGCTTCCCTCCTCGCCTCCGCCTGTGCCGCCGGTGCCTGGAGCAGCAGTAATGACGAAGCGATGACGGAAAAAACACACGAATTCGGTGAAAAAACCGGAATGGCTTTCCAGATAAAAGACGATCTTTTCGACTATGCAAGTGAAAACATCGGCAAACCGACCGGGAATGACATTAAA
>CAYSIU010000245.1:0-1336 GCA_964431095.1 uncultured Chitinophaga sp.
AAGCTCGTAGTGATCCGGATCCTGTTGCTTGAAGACGGCTACAGTTCCAGTCGTCCCAACGAAGTAGATTCGGCGGGTTGCCGGGTCGAACTGGACTTCATCGGCACCGCCGACGCTGTCCAGCGCTTGGACGATTTTTCCGGTTTCGGTATCCATAACGACCAACTTGCCCGGTTCGTACTGGTGGCCACCTTTGATGCGGCTACCGACAAAGAGCCGATGATGGACCGGATCCAGACCCGAAGCATGCGGTGAAGGCCCTCCCGTGATCGGCCACTCGGCGACCACAGCACGCTTGTCCAGATCGACGACCTTGAGGTGACTATCTCCTCCGACGACATCCCCCATGGCGACGTACAGCCTTTTTCCCGACGGTTCGATCGTGGTGCCTCCCGGATCGTTACCATTCATCTTTATACTGCCGACCAGTTTGCCGGCCTTCGTGTCAACGATCTCAATAGAACCGTCGCTATTCCCGGAGCCTGTGACAATGGCTGCATAATATAAATGCCGGGCCGGATCGTAAGCTCCATTGTCCGGTGTCCTTCGCGTAGCGCCGCGTCCGCCTGTCAACTCGACGGTTTTAGTGACTTCGTAAGTAGTGCCGCTGATCGCTACAACTGTGTTGTCTCCCAGATCCGTCCAGATTTCGTTGGTCTCCGGAACGTAAAACGGTTTTCGAGGGTTGCCGCCGAGGCCCTTCGTTTCCTGGATCACCTTCCCTGCGCGGAGGTCTACGGTGACGATGCTTTTGTTTGCCTCGCCGGCAATGAACAGCCGCTGTCCTTTGATGTCCACGGCGAAGTGGTCCATGTAACCTTCGGTCGGTAGCGGAATCGTTTGAACCAGTCGCAGCAGTCCAGACATGGTCGTCATCGGAATCAATGGCGGCGGTGCCGGAACCGTGGACTGCTGACCACGCTGCGCCGCAGGAACGAAGACCGACCAGAAAGCCCAATTGGAAAAATTCGAAACGGAAGGAAAAGCCCGACACGAGGAAATGATGAAAAAAAGAATGGGGGAAATGAAGACCCGCCTGGGACTGACCGACGACCAATCTGCAAAACTGGAAAAGAACAGGGAAGAAATGATGGAAAAAATGCACTCGATCCGGGAAGATCAATCACTGAGCGAAGAAAAGAAAAGAGAGGAAATAAAAACCTTGATGAAAACCCGGAAAGAAACCCTCAAATCGATCCTTACAGAAGAACAACTCAAAAAGATAAAAGAAGGAAAGAAACAAAAATCCCCGGCCGATGACAAAAAGCCGGAAAAGAAAGAAATCATCTGATACCGGTAATAGTTGAAGAAAACCATGATCCTCCCATTTGCAAAG
>CAYSIU010000245.1:1346-4899 GCA_964431095.1 uncultured Chitinophaga sp.
AACCGTTGTAAAAAAGCACCGCAAGGAATCACAAGACAAAAAACTTTTCATGAAGAAAAAGACATCTCACCCCTTCAGTCAATTTGCCAGGAAAAAAAGAAATGCCGCTGTCAAAGAAGAATTTAAACAGGAAAAAAGAAAATGGAAAAAGGAAAGGGAAGAGCTTTTTGAGAAAAAAAAAGGTCAACCGGGAATTCCGGGTACCGGGCCCGCTAGCCACCCGCAACCTGCAACCGATAGCCGAATAATGCCTTTGAATAAATTCATCGCACATGCCGGGCTTGCGGCAAGAAGAGATGCCGCCGAAATGGTAAAAAAAGGATTGGTCAAAGTAAATGGCCAGCTGGTTACGGAACCCGGGCACAAGGTTTCCGGCCGGGATGATATCAAAGTGAATGGCAAAAAGATCTTTCTATCAAAGAACCTGGTTTATATTTTACTGAACAAACCCAAAGATTACATCACCACCACTGATGACCCCCAGGGCAGAAAAACCGTGCTGGACCTGGTGCGCCGCGCCACCCGGGAAAGATTGTACCCCGTGGGCCGTCTCGACCGGAACAGCTCGGGGCTGTTATTACTCACCAATGACGGCGAACTGGCGCAACTGCTGACCCATCCCAGTCATGAAATAAAAAAAATCTATCATGTTACTTTGAATAAACCCCTGGATAAACGGGATTTTGACCGGGTGGTCAGGGGGGTGACGCTTGAGGACGGGCCTGCCAGGGTGGATCTGTTGGCTTATGCGGACAGAAATGATAAAAGCCAGGTCGGCGTGGAGATCCACAGCGGCCGCAACCGGATCGTCCGCCGCATATTTGAATCACTGGGTTATGATGTGAAACATCTTGACCGGGTTATGTTTGCGGGGCTGACCAAAAAAAATGTGGAGAGAGGCCGATGGCGTTTCCTGACCGTCAAAGAAGTGAGGGACCTGAAGCATTTTGGAAAAGGACGCCGGTAGCTACCTTCTCATAAAACCCGGGATAAATTACAACGATGTTCAATGAAGTTTTCCGATTGGATTATCGAAGAAACAAATGACTGGATTGTCATCAACAAGCCCTCCGGTTTATTGTCCATCCCCGACCGGGAAGGAAAAGAAATTTCCCTGAAAACATTACTGAAAGAACGATACGGGGAAATCTTTACCGTTCACCGGCTGGATAAAGAGACCAGTGGTTTGATCCTTTTTGCAAAAAATGACAAGACACATAAATATCTCTCCCTGCAATTAGGTTCCATGGATGTTTCAAAAAAGACCTCGCCAATGTTAGAAGGAACCAAGGCGGCCCGGAAGATCTACCAGGGTCTGGTCACGGGGTCATTAATGAAGAAAAGTGGTATGATCAACTCTCCGATAGCTGAACACCCTTCACAGAACGGAATAATGATCATTCACCGAAAAGGAAAAGAATCGATCACTGAATATGAAGTACTCGAAGATTTCGGCAGCTATTCTTTTGTTCAGTTTCAGCTCCACACAGGGCGTACGCACCAGATCAGGCTGCACATGAAAGATATCGGCCATCCCATTGTTTGCGATAAACTATACGGTGATGGCAAACCCCTGTTCGTCTCCTCCCTGAAGATAAATTTCAAACTTTCAAAAAATGAGGAAGCCGAACGGCCGATCCTTAACCGTCTCGCATTGCATGCTCTTCAACTCAGCTTTACAGATCCCCTGGGAAAATTGTCAGAAATGGAGGCGCCGCTTCCAAAAGATATGAGGGCTACCCTGCAACAGTTACTGAAAAGAAAAAAGGGTGGCTGATCTTCATCAAAGCGACTTATCCGGCTCGATCAGCAGGTGGGAATGGATACGGGAATTCTTTTTCAGCATAGCGGCTACCCCACAATACTTTTTCAGTGACAGGTCAATCGCTTTCCGCACTTTATCTTCATTTTCTTTTGCTGTTCTGACCCGGTAGGTGATCTGTATTTCCTTGAATACTTTCGGGTGCTCTTCTGTTTGTTCCGTTTCAGTTTCAATAACGAGCTCAGAGAATTTCACCCTCATTTTTTTCAGGATATCTACCACGTCCACACCCGAACAACCGCCAAGACCCGCCAACAGCAAGGTTTTGGGGCTGAAGGCATTCCTCCGGCTACCGTCCATCCTGATTTTGTGATGTTCGCCTGGACTTTCGCCGTGGCCATCTTGTGAAACAAACTCATGCCCGCTCTTCCAACTGGTGACTGTTTTCATATAATAGTTTTATAAATAATTACGTTAAAGCATGCTTTTTGTTCTGTGAAATATTCTGCAATGTCCACTCGATCTTTTTTTCAAAATCATGTTGCCTGACCTTACAATCGTTTTTGTTACATATCCGGCAGGAAAAAGGCAGGCACCCGTCGGAATGTACGAACAGCTCAAGCGATTCGCCGAATTCTTTTCTTATCAGTTCCCCCAATGCATCAATCTCACGATGTGCTTCATGCACATTCAGGAACCAGGGAACGGTAAGGTGACAATCCATGTGCAACACGCTCCCGAATTTTATCACCCGCAGGTTGTGCAGGTCGATCCAGTTTTCATGGCGGTTATTGTTCAACACCTGTACCAAACGTTTCAGGAGTTTGATATCGGCTTCATCCATGATCCCGGCGATAGACGACCTGACGATCCGGTATCCCGTAATAATGATGAACAGGCCAAAAGCAATAGCCACCGCGCTGTCAATCCATTTATAGCCTGTAAAATAAAGCAGGGCCAGGCCTGCGATGATCCCGACGGTCGTCAGTGTGTCGGTCTGTAAGTGTTTGCCGCTCGCGATCAATGCGGCTGAATTATTTTTTGTACCAACCCGGAGACAAAAATAGCCCATAACAAAATTGACGACCGCTGTGGCCCCCACCAGGGCCATACCATTGTCGATTTGATGAAGTTCTACGGGATGAATGAGATGCTCAACCGCTTTGTATAAAATAATAAGTCCGGCGCCGCCGATCAGTGTCCCTTCAATGGCTGCTGAAATGAATTCGGCTTTGCCGTGCCCGTATGGATGATCCCAATCCCTTGGTTTGGCAGATATATACAGGCTGTATAAACCGATAATGCCGGCCGTCACATTCACAATACTTTCCAGCGCATCGGTGAGTATGGAAACAGAATGAGTAAGCCAGTAGGCAAGGAATTTCACTGCGAGCAGCAACAGGGAAATAACTGCCACCCATTTCTGTATCCTTAGATTTTGCTGTGAGGTATTCAATTCACAAAACTTATTCGCGGATTTATTGCGCCGAATATACAGAAATAAAAAGCCCCGGCCATTGACCGGGGAGGGTGGGATATTCCTGGTTTTCGTTTATTCGTTCGTAATGAACAATTGTTTCTTGTCGAGCAATTGTCCTTCGTGAATGATCTGGAGAAAATAATCGCCACTGGCCAGCGAGAGGCCTTTTATATCGAAATAATAGTTCGTTGCCTGCAGGGAAGATATCCTGCGGGTCTGGACCGTCTGACCCCCGCTATTGACCAGGATTAAACTGATGTTTTTTTGCGGTCTTTGCGGCAACACAGGTATCGCCACGTAAAAACCATCTT
>CAYSIU010000246.1:0-4892 GCA_964431095.1 uncultured Chitinophaga sp.
GAGGTAGAGATGGCCGGGTTCTACAATTCCAAGCAGGCGATCCATTACCCGGCATACACCCTGGAAATGACCGGGTCGGTACTGACCCTCCAGTACGGTTTCCAGGTAACCCAGGTCATATTCTTTTGTGGAATTGATACCGGCGGGATAGATCTCATTTACCGAAGGCAGGAATAACAAATCACAGCCTGCCCCTTCCAACAGATCGATGTCCTTTTCAATTGTAACAGGATACTTTGCGAAATCCTTTGGATCGTTGAATTGTGCCGGATTGACAAAAATGCTGCAGACAGTAACCTTGTTCTCTTTCCCCGAAGTTCCGATCAATGAAATATGACCGCCATGTAAGGCACCCATGGTGGGGACAAACCCAATACTGTTTCCGTTTTGTCGCTGAACATCAAGCCATTTACGCCGGTCATTTATTTTTTTAAATAAGATCAATTTGACTCAGGATTAAAGGATGATTATTTTGATAATCAGAGCAATTCGCCGTAAAATAACTACCTTTGCTGCCTTTTACAAAACCTGCCTGCAACTCCTTCGTATAACCGCTGCGGCTAAGCAAGGCCAGCCTCTTCACAGCCCTGCATTCCGGCAGCTATTGGAAGCAAACCAAGGAGCCGAACAGGCCCGGAACTTAATTTAAACGGGACGCCCATGTCAGCAAAGAAAAGAATTCTGTTTATTGCCAACGAAATGTCGCCCTACCTGGAGCTGACCGAATTTTCAGAGATCGTGAATAAACTGGCGATCAAAGCCAATGATAACAACTTCGAGGTCCGTTGTATCATGCCCCGTTTTGGGATTATTAACGAACGGCGTCACCGCCTGCACGAGGTGGTAAGACTTTCGGGTATCAATGTGTCAGTGGACAACGATGACCTTCCCCTGCAGATAAAAGTAGCCTCCCTCCCGAGTGCCCGGTTGCAGGTCTATTTTCTGGACAACGAAGAGCTGTTCAAAAGGAAATTTGTTTTTCATGACGAAAATGAAAAATGGTTTGACGATAATGATCTTCGCACCGTCTTTTTTTGCAAGGGGGCCCTTGAAACGGTAAAAAAGTTCGGATGGCCCCCGGATATCATTCATTGCAGTGGCTGGATGACAAGCCTGATACCCGCCTATTTGAAAACTGTTTATAAAAAAGAACCGGTATTTGCTCATAGTAAAATCGTATTCACCATCGGGCAAAATACTTTTAAAGAGAAACTGGGCAACGGGTTTATAAAAAAAGCATTGATCCATGCCTCTTTAAAAGACAAAGACTTCGATACTTATAAAGAAGGCAGCAATACTGCCCTGTTCCGGGGTGGTGCCAGCTTTGCGGATGCCATCACATTTGGCGCTGAAAAAATTGAAAAGAAGCTCGTGGAAGAATTTTCTAAAGTGCGTGGGAAAAAAACGCTGCAATACAACCCGGAGGGAGATTTAACAGACTATTTACAACTCTATAGCGACCTTGCGAGCAAATAAAAAAACCTAACCCTGCCTAAATTTACTTTGTGAAGAGAAACTACCTGGCTTTATCCTGTATAGCAATCGTGGCAGCGGTTGCTATTCTCTTTTCCACCTGCCGGAAGATCAATGATTATACGGAACTGGGGGGTGACCTGATACCTCCCATCGATAATATCCATACGTTTGATACCAGCCTCAGTGTGCAGGTCTACAACGATACTTTCGGTTTGGCGAACGATTCCCTGGCAACAACCAGGAGTGATGAACATTTTGTCGGGTTGATCAACAATGATCCTATTTTTGGCAGAACCGATGCCAGGGTATTCATGGAACTGCAGCCGGCCTCCTTCGGCATTTATCCTTTTGCCAGACCCGACAGCGTGTCGATTGATTCCGTTGTCCTTGTCCTGAGTTATGTGGAAACTTATGGCGACACCAATACCGCTCAAACCATTAAAGTGTACGAGGTGGACCCATCGCCGGGCAATGTTTTTAAAGCCGATTCATCCTACCAGGTCAGGTTTGAAAACTTTACATATAACACGGCCAACCCGCTGGATATTCCCGGTCAGTTTATTTACCCCTACCAGCTCAATGATTCAGTAAAAGTGTTTCGGGATACTACTGCTAACCAGTTGCGTATTCGACTGGACAACAATTTGGCCCGACGGTTTTTCAATTATGACACCAGTACTGCGTATAAATCGGATTCCGTATTCAAAACCAGGTTCAGGGGTTTTGCCCTCCGCTCCGAAGGAGCCGGGAATGCCGTTATTGGTCTTAATTTGAACAACAGTAATACCAAGTTGGCCTTTTATTACAACTTTCCGAAAGTCGGGGGAGGAGGTAGAGATACAGCGGTGACCTATTTTTACTTTACGGGAGATTGTGGTGCTGCAAATTATGTGAAGAGAAACTATGCCGGCACACCGGTTGAGCTGGCAGCCGGCCGTCCCGCCCAGGCCCCCGTTGCCTATATTCAAAAATCACCGGGGAGTTTTGCTACCATCAAGATCCCGGGTCTTCCCGGTCTCAGCAACCGGATTGTGCATCGTGCAGAATTGATCGTGCAGCAACTCTACGATCCGAGTAATACGACTTTCGGTCCACCGGATCGTTTATATGTGGATGCTTCGGATCCCACGATCACCGATTCCTATAAGTTCCGAACCATCCCTTATTCACTTGACCTGCAGCCACTCAGTGGTTTTGACTTCAAAACATTCGGTATTATACCCGTCAATGATACTGACGCAGCCGGTAATATGATCAAGGTCTGGAAATTCAACCTGTCAAGGTATATACAACATATCGTGAACGGTACTCAAACATACTACGATCTTCGCCTCTATGCCCCATTGACCATTAAAGGAAAGACAAGATTCATCAATTCCACCGTGGAAACCAATGTCTATCCTTCCACTTATGTAAATGGCTCTCTGGCTTCGGGAAGGATCCTGGTTGGCGGAGGCAACCATCCCAGCCAGCGGATGCGACTCAGGATCATTTATTCGAAACTCTAAAAACTTTATCAAGACATGTTCAAAACTCTCCGTATACGGGCGGGTAGCCTTGTTCATTAATTATTGCACCCTTATCTTTGCAACTCAAAATCCTATCAAACATGCCGTATTTATTTACCTCGGAATCGGTCAGTGAAGGGCACCCGGACAAAGTGGCTGACCAGATATCAGATGCGCTCATCGACAATTTTCTGGCCTTCGATCCTCAGTCAAAAGTAGCCTGTGAAACGCTGGTGACCACCGGCCAGGTGGTATTGGCGGGAGAGGTAAGATCAAAAGCTTACCTGGATGTTCAGGAAATTGCGCGCAATGTGATCCGCCGGATCGGGTACACCAAAAGTGAGTACATGTTCGAGGCCAACAGTTGCGGTGTTCTTTCGGCCATCCATGAACAATCATCCGATATCAACCAGGGAGTGGACAGAAAGAAGAAAGAAGAGCAAGGCGCCGGTGACCAGGGAATGATGTTTGGATATGCCTCCAACGAAACGGAACATTATATGCCGTTATCACTGGACCTCGCCCATAACCTGCTGATCGAACTGGCGGCCATCCGCCGGGAAAAGAACTCAAAGATGTCTTACCTGCGTCCTGATGCCAAAAGCCAGGTTACCCTTGAATATAATGATAAGAACCAGCCAGTGCGCATTGATGCGATTGTGATCTCCACCCAGCACGACGAATTCGACACAGAAGCCAGAATGCTGGCCAAGATCAAGAACGATGTGATCAATATCCTTATTCCCCGGGTGAAGGCAAAGTATAAAAAGCATGCAAAGCTATTCAATGATAATATCCGCTACCACATTAACCCGACGGGCAAGTTTGTGATCGGCGGACCACATGGCGATACGGGTTTGACCGGGCGTAAGATCATTGTGGATACCTATGGCGGAAAGGGTGCTCACGGGGGCGGCGCATTCAGCGGGAAAGATCCTTCCAAAGTGGACCGTTCGGCTGCCTATGCCACACGGCATATTGCCAAAAACCTGGTCGCTGCGGGGGTTTGCAATGAAGTATTGGTGCAGGTTTCTTATGCGATCGGCGTGGCAGAGCCCACCAGTATCAACGTCAATACATTCGGCACTGCAAAGGTGAAGATGTCAGACGGGCAGATTGCCAAAATTGTCGCGGGCCTGTTTGATATGCGTCCTTATTTCATTGAACAACGATTGAAATTGCGCAACCCCATTTACAGCGAAACCGCAGCCTATGGCCATATGGGGAGGAATCCTGAAGTGGTGGAGAAAAAGTTCGTATCCCCCGATGGCCAGATCGCCAAAAAAAAAGTAGAGTTGTTTACCTGGGAGAAACTGGATTACGTAGATAAAGTGAAGAAGGCTTTTTCCATCAAATAATTCAAAACGCATTTGAACGCACACCCGTTTCCGTGAAAGGAGGCGGGTTTCTTTTTTTTCATTTCTTTGTAAGGTGAAAAATTTCAGGCAACAGCATCGACCCAAAAAAAGTGAATTGGTAACCGGCAGTGAAGCGGTTATCAGGGCCCTGCAAAGCGGGCGGCAACTGGACAGGATCTACCTTGATAAAACAGTAAAGAGTCATGACTTTGACCAGGTCAGAAAGCTCGCTTTGCAAAATGGCGTACCGGTAAATTATGTCCCCGCAGCCAAACTCAAGGCATTCAATGTCACGGGCCATGAAGGATGTGTGGCGCTATTGGCAAAAGTACAGTACCAGGACCTCCAGGCTGTTATTTCATGGGTGACGGACCAGGGGGAAGCGCCTTTATTCCTTATACTCGACGGCATTACTGATATCCGGAACATCGGCGCTCTCGCGCGCACAGCCTATTGTATGGGTGTGCATGCGATCATTATTCCCGGTAAAGGGGTAGGTGCCCTGAATGAAGATGCGATCCTGACCTCGGCAGGAGCACTGGAAAAAATT
>CAYSIU010000247.1:0-4877 GCA_964431095.1 uncultured Chitinophaga sp.
CTGTTTCTTTTCACTATCATATAATGTGAAATTGGGTGCCGGTTGTCCGATTTCTATTTTCATCCGTAACTATTTTGTGAATAAAATATAGAACCGCTGATAAAGGTTTCCTCTAACTTCAAAGTAACAAATAACCTGCAAAAAGGTTAGAACGGATTTTTATTAACGGATAGCAGGCAACCCAAAACCATCTTTATATGAAAAAGACACTTACAGAATTCATCGGCACATTTTTCCTTGTGATGGGAGCGGCGTTGGGAGGAGGTGTGGGAGCGGCGCTGGCATTAATGGTGATGATCTATGCCGGCGGGCATATTTCCGGCGGGCATTATAACCCGGCTGTATCCCTGGCAGTATGGATAAGGGGAAGAATGAATACAGCCGATATGATCAGCTATTGGATGAGCCAGGTAGCGGGAGCGTTGGCCGCGGCTCTTGTGGTAGCCTATGTTTTCAAAGATCAGGGCTCCGGCGCCTGCGCAGTGCCAAGCAATGGCATAATGCAAGGCATAGTGGCTGAGCTGATCGGAACTTTTGCACTGGCCTATGTGGTCCTGAATGTAGCTACGGCAAAAGGCACTTCGGGTAACAGTTTTTACGGTTTGGCAATCGGTGGAACCGTGCTGGCAATGGCGACCGTGATTGGCAAATATTCAGGAGGAGCCTACAACCCGGCAGTGGCAATCGGGTTAAGTGTGCAAAAATCATTTTGCTGGAGCCAGATATGGATTTACCTCATAGCCTGTTTTGGGGGCGCTTTACTGGCAGGAATCGTTTTTAAGTTAAATAACAAGGATGACAAATGATCATTCGCTCCTTGTGATAGCCAAATGCGATCAGAAACGGGGACAAAGAAGATAAGCACCTTTTTCTTTACGGAATCCAAAATAGGAGATCGAAATTTCAAAACCCCCACGCCCATAAGAGGAAGGTTTAAGTTTGGAAATATTGGCATCATAACTGAAAGCAACCGAAAAAGGATGATAATCCAGCTTGATCACCGGGATCAATGCATCGTTCCATCGCAAAAAAGCACCCGCGTGAATAGTATAATTGGGATTATTCGGATCCTCACCCAGTTTTAGTCCATACATGGCTCCTGCCACCGTTTCAGAAGAACTGCCCTGGTGGGAATAATCACCCTGGATGGTCACGTAAGCAAAATCCCCTACACCCAGTTTCAACCCCATGGAAAAAACCCATTTGGGGTCCAGTGTCATCGTTGAGCCCTGGTAAAAACTGTTCCTGGGCTTGTTGAAATGATGATAAGCTGCTCCGATGAAATAGTTATTCCCTGGGTTATAGTTCAGATTGGAGTTATAACTCATCCCGACACTCCCGTCCAGGTAACTGTATTGCGTTCCCATAAGATTCTCACCGGGATTGCCATTATCGTATTGACTGTTGGTGGTCATTTTGGATGGATCAAAGCGGTTCTGTACCCAGCCACCCATGAACCCAAGAGATAAATAGCGGTTTTGATCGTTGCTCAATGATTTGTGGTAGCTCAGCGCCGGTAATACGTGTGTAGTTGTCCATCCGATCGTACCTGCCCTGTCGTAGAGTATCTCCTTTCCCGCCGTAATAAAATCATTGGCCTTCCCGATGGGCATTTTATATTCTGCATTCACCGAGCCGGTCCGGTATGCATTGGTTATATTATTCCATTGATCACGGTAAACGGCCTGCACCCTCACATCACCGGTGAAAATACCGGCCAGGGAGGGGTTTCTCCACAAAGGGGCCTCAAAGAATTGTGAGAAATGGATGTCCTGGCCTGAACCTGCAAGACACAAGACCGAGAGAAATAAGTATAAAAAAGTAAAACGTATCGTTCCTTTCAATTTCATTCTTCTTACAGGATTAATGCAATGTTTCCGTTCAATTTAATTATCTCGCCGTTCTCGCAGAATACTTCTGCCTGGTAAATGTATACGTCGGCCATTGGCTTTCTCCCCTTGTAGGTACCATCCCAACCATAAGCCGGATCATTCACCGGGAAATCTTGTCTTTCGAATACTACTTCTCCCCAGCGGTTGAAAATGCGCAGCAGCTTTACTCTATTCAGTCCAACACCTCTGGGATAGAACACATCGTTGCTTCCGTCACCGTTTGGAGAAAATGTATTTGGAATAAACAAGTTGGCATTTTTGCAAAGCACAAAGACCTGTATGATGCCGGTGTTGCTGCAACCATTGTTATCGGTAAAACGAACCTGGTATACGGTATTGAAACTTGGCCCCGCATCCGGCCTGGGGCAGGTAGTACAACTTAATCCCGTGGCGGGCAACCAGGTCCAGGTCACCGTATTCGGTGAATAGGTGGCAGGTATGGAGACGGGAAATCCATTCGTTATGGTCATTTGCGCCGGCATCGTGACTATCGGTAATGGATTTACATAAATCGTTTGTTGGGTGGTGTCTTTACACCCGGTGCTATTGGTGGCAATAGCTGTGACATTGAAGGTCCCGACATTGTTATAAGACTGCGCAGGAGGGTTCTGCAAGGATGAATTATTGCCATTGGGAAAATTCCATGACCAGGTGACCACGGAGGTATCCGGCTGAATGAAAATACCCTGTTGGGTCAGTGAAGAAAAAACACAGACCACGGAATCGCCGCCGATATCGATCAACGGCCGTTGCACAATGCTGACCAGGTTGGGTTTTCTCAATGTATCAATACAGCCTCTCTGTGTGCGCACGATCAATTGCACGCTATAAAGTCCCGGTGCATTATAAAGATGACCAGGGTTTTGCAGGGTGGAGGTTCCGCCATCTCCAAATGACCAGTTATAATTGGTAACAGGATCATTAAACGTCGTGGAATCGATGAAATTCGCTGTGCCCCGGTCGCAGAATACGCTATCATCGACCCCGAATTTTGCCTTGGCCCCCACTACCATCACGGTATCGATCCCTGGTAAGGGTATCAGGCAGCCGGTGGGATCATGCATGATTACTTTCGGCAAATAGCTGCCGTAGGAATTGTACACATGACTCACCGATGGGGTCGTGGTTGTTTGCGAATTACCATCTCCAAAGTCCCAGAAATAGGAAGCCATCGGCCCCGGGCTCAAAGTGTTCAGGTTAATAGAAAGAGGTTTACAGCCGTTGAGCGGTGCATAATCAACTCTCGAACCAGCTGTATCGTACACCGTAATGTTTTTTATCAGGGAATCCTTGCAGCCTCCCGGGCTTGTTACGACCAGTTTAACGGGATAAGTACCCGGACTGGAATAATAGTGTGTCGGGTTCGTAAGCATCGATGTCCCTTCTCCCGGTCCGAAATCCCAGAATGAACTTGTATAATACGTTGATGAATTGGTGAATTGTACCTGCATAGGTGTGCAGGAACTGAAAGAATCACTGACCGTATAATTAGCTCTTGGTACATCTACCCGGATATAAAGGTTCCGGGTAATTGAGTCAGCGCAACCATAAGCATCCTGTATCCAGAGTTTTACATTGTAAAGACCAGTAGCCGCGTAGGCATGAGTAGGGGACATGAGTGGTGATGTACCTCCGTCTCCGAAATCCCATTCACTGGTAAACCCCGCGGGTGTTGAAGTATTATTGAATCGGACCGTAGCCCCCGGGCAAGTCAATGTATCCGGGGAATTAAAATTGGGGACCGGGTCTGTTGCAGTAACAAGATTGGCGCGGGTAAGGCTGTCTTTGCAACCGGCTGCATCGGTTACTACCAGTTTCACGGAAAATGTGCCGACTGTGTTATACGTATGCTGGAAAGGAGGCCCGCTGAAATTCTGAATAGTACCATCACCAAAATTCCATTGCCAGTTTACAAGTGCATTGCTGCCATCGGTGGTCGAGAGATCATTGAATGTGGTCGTCAAACCCGTACAACCTGCTACATTGGTAGCAGAAAAGCCCGCTAAAGGACCATTGATACGAATATAGTTGGTGAGTGTTTTGGTATTGGTGCAGCCATTGATATCTGTCACTATAAGTGTGACTGTATAAGTGCCCGAACTGGTATACGAATGACTGACATCGGGCACTGTAACATTCGTGGTATTGCCATCTCCGAAATCCCAGAAATAATTGGTGATATTGGACGTGTTGATACCGGTAGCATGAAAAGGTATGGAGGCCGTATGACAGGCGGCTGTTATATCAGCAAAAAAGTTTGGATTTTCATCCACGGAATGAACGGTATGAAAGATGGTATCGGAACAACCCCCGTTGGTTACAATCAATCGAACATTATAGTTGCCCAGTGCCGGGAATATATGGACAGGGTTTTGAAGAGTGGAAGTAGTAGCGTCTCCAAAATCCCATGCCCAGCTAACCGGGGAGATGGATTGATCCGTGAAAGTAAAACGTAACCGGTTACTGCAAT
Source organism: uncultured Chitinophaga sp. (assembly GCA_964431095.1). GTDB lineage: Bacteria > Bacteroidota > Bacteroidia > Chitinophagales > Chitinophagaceae > JJ008. The sequence goes on from CAYSIU010000247.1 coordinate 4,363, forward strand.
CCGGCGTAAAAGTAAACCCGGCAATAGGCGGGAGTACATTGATATAGTTTGTTTTGGTGATCGTATCCGGGCAACCATTGTTGAAAGCGATCAGCCTTACATTAAAGAAACCGACAGCATTGTACAGATGGGAAGGATTCTGTATGTTGGAACTGCCTCCATCGCCGAAATCCCAGAGCCATTCATCGGCCGGCACTGACTGATCTGTAAATTGTACCGGTTGGTGGGCGCAGACCGGGATGGGCGAAGCGGTAAAATTTGCCACAGGTTTTGTGCCTACTCTTACGGCCCCTGGGATCGTAAGTGTATCGGTGCAACCCGTGCTCGTTGTGATGATCAGTCGTACGGTATAAGTTCCCTGTGCAATGTAGGTGTGCGTGGGGTTGGCTAACGTAGAAGTTCCCCCATCGCCAAAATCCCAATTGTAGGTTGTTACCGCATCAACAGAATTGATAACAGGTACCGGCTGTATGGTGAATGGGACACAACCGCGGGTGGGCAAACCGGGAATACTG
>CAYSIU010000248.1:0-4869 GCA_964431095.1 uncultured Chitinophaga sp.
AAGGCTAAAAAAATGCCTGAAAATGAGCAAGCCTCTTCTCTTGAATATGAAATAGGATTTTATTGGGTGCATCTTCCAGAGTCTTTAAATATGGGCAATATGTGGGAGATAGCTTTTTATAGCGGTCGTTCTTATCGTCCGTGGCTATTATGCGGCCAAGAGGTTGGGTTCGAGACTGTCTATTTTTTACAAATAGGATTACCCGCCCTTCAATTTAATTCAAATATTTTTTGCCCTTAAGATAGGAAAGGCAGTATCCCATAAGAGCGCATTGTTCCTTATTTCGGATGCTGGGATTAATAATTCCTTTTTTATGTTATTATATGCCGCTTCCAATGTGTCCGCAAAAACGAGAGGATTTATTACGAGTCGCCCATTTATCATGTCATGGGGCTTGGCAAATAAAGGGTCGTAAGAAATAGCATATTTTTTATTTGATGTATAGCTATGAATAAGATTATTTCGGCAAATGTTGTACATATCCAATCCGGCGTACTCCTTCATATAATTAGTTACGAAATCTTCCCATCTTTTTGCTGTAAGCCAAGTATTATAACATAATGCCCCTAACGTATCTACCCAGCACATGCTTAACATAAATAATGCAATAGGCGCAGTTCTATTGTGTTTAATATCCCCTAAACAATAGGTATCAAATGAGTGAATTATCTCGGCTATCTGAATCTCGTCAGTACTCATTCATTTCTTTTTGGGTTGCTTATTTTTTGGCGGCAAACTGGTAAGTCGTTGCAATAATTCATCTGGAGGTAATGAGGACTTAACAGTAATATCGTATTTATCTTTCTTTTTAGTTTTTTTCTTCGCTTTTGCCATTCCCTAATTTACGCATATTTCCACTCATAGCCTCCGGCTGTTTTTCTTTCCCCCTTTGCGCATCTGCAAATTGCTACGTGTTTAATCCCGGTATTATTAGAGGCTTCGGTCATTGATTTGAAATAAGCTACTACTTTACCATTTCTCATTTGATAGACCGGGCGGCCATGTTTTTTGTGAGCTATTATTTGTCTTTCGGGAATTTCAATTATTTGAGGGGTCAATTCTGAGGCTGACTTTTTCACCAAGTCTTTATATTTTAATCTCCCTTCCACATTTTGTAAAGTCAGGGTAAATCTTTCCGGGTCTTTCATCTTTCTAAGATTATAGCGGTACATTGTTTCAGAACAGTAACGGGAAAGATGTTTGGAAGATACTGCATGATAAATTCCGAGAATTGATCTTTTAAGCATACCAAAAGCCCCCTCAATAGTATTTGTATGAATTACTCCGTCCCGGCAAAACTCATCGTTATTATGGTTTATCATTTCATGGCCTGCAAATTGGTTTACTAATCCGCTATAATTATGGGAATAGTCGGTTATTATTACCGCATCCTTTTCTATATTTTCCGCAAGTATTGGCTGAACAATTCCCGGCCCGGTTTCTTTTCCACAGGCTACAAGTTTCAGATTTCCCCCTCTTTCGATCATGCCGACTACCATAACTTTATTTTGAATTGTTCCTCCGGCCCCAGTCCTTAGTTTAGCTCTCTTTGATTTTCTCATATATTTGACCCTTCCCCCAATCCAGCACTCGTCAGCTTCCACAATATTGTCAAGTTTTACCGATCCTTTCACTCTCATTGCTTCCCTTATCCTATGAAGCATAAACCAGCTACATTTTTGGGACACTCCAATATCTTTCCTTAATTGGTGGCTGCTAATCCCCTTCTTATGAGCAGATATTAAATAGATAGCCGTAAACCATTTGAGCAGGGGTATATTACTTGCTTCCATGACCGTCCCGACTGTAACAGAAAATTTCTTATAACACTCACTATTCCCGCATTTATACCTTTTGTTCTTTTCAATGTTATAAATCCTTGTACAACCACAATAGGGGCAAACTGGTTTACCATGCCATCTTTGCTGTGCAAGATATTCCCGACACGTTTCCTCAGTTGGCATTGACAAGATCAATTCTCTAAGATTTGTAAACATAAGTTGTAATTTTACGGGTGTTTTCAAAAAGACTTGTTAATGAAAAAAATATTGTATGGTTGACTATTCTATGGAAGAAACTACCCAATGGGTTAATCAGTATTGGGTTGGTTATGTTAAATACATGACTAAGCATTATCCTGAATTGTTTGAAAAATTTGACACAAACATTCACCCTCCCCAAAAAATTGGCGGCTGTGTCGGTATTATGCAGGGCAAAAATCATTCAGATAAAGATTATGCTGAAATAATGAAGGTTAGTAAAGAGTTTTGTGAGAAATATGAGAATCCGTATTTTTTCCCAAAGGATTTTTGAAAAAACAATCCGAAACAAATAGGGACGATGCCAAAAGGATGTGAGGGCGGCTGAACATTACTTCTTCTTTGCCATCAAGCAAATATTTTATTACGATTAATTTTTCCCCTTCTTCAATCGAAATGATATTGGCATTTTTAAATTTTCCTAAATAGTCACTGAATAACTCTTGATTAGTCCCCGTTTCTTGCTTTCCTTCATTTCCCATGAGTATTAATCAGAGCCTTCAGGGGTTAAGTTTTTGTCCCAAATCGGGGAAACTGACCCCTTGAGGAGAGGGAAGTGAAGCTGCTGGTTGGCGATCAGCTCATGCATGGGGTGAGGTAGGAAATTATGAAGTAAAAGATTTTCAAAATCTAATCCTGTATGTATTCACTGGGACGTTAATTCTTCACTTTACATTTTTACCTCACCAGACGCAGGTTAAATTCACTGCGAATCCCTTTCCCCTTCTCCTTAAGGAGAGGGAAGTGAAGCTGCTGGTCAGCGATCAGTTCTTACATGGGGTGAGGTAGGAAATTATGAAGTAAAAGATTTTCAAAATCTAATCCTGTATGTATTCACTGGGACGTTAATTCTTCACTTTACATTTTTACCTCACCAGACGCAGGTTAAATTCACTGCGAATCCCTTTCCCCTTCTCCTTAAGGAGAGGGAAGTGAAGCTGCTGGTCAGCGATCAGTTCTTACATGGGGTGAGGTAGGAAATTATGAAGTAAAAGATTTTCAAAATCTAATCCTGTATGTATTCACTGGGACGTTAATTCTCCACTTTACATTTTTACCTCGCCTGATGTGGGTTAAATTTACTGCGAATCCCTTTCTCCCTCTCCTTAAGGAGAGGGAAGTGAAACTTATCGTCGGGATCAGCTCTTGCATGGGGTGAGGCAGGAACTGACAAAATAAATTTCGGGTAACTGCTGTTTTATGTTCTTATTTCTTCGCCATGTACACTCAGCTATTCTCCAAATAATACTCTTTCATCAGGTTGAACACTTTTTCTTTCAGTTGTTCCGTATAGAGTGTGCCGGGGGCAACCGGAGGAAGAAAATGCATTTCGATATTGCCGGGCCAGACCCAGAAATTTTTATCAATCGGAAGCACTTTTTTAGTATTGAAAATTACAGCAGGTAGGATAGCATTGCCGGTTTCAACGGACAGTCTGAAAGCACCGTCATGAAATTTTTTCAGCGGTTCACCTGTGCGGTTACGGGTACCTTCAGGGTAAATGGACATATGCATCCCCTTTTTCAGTACGGCCTTCATTTTATCATAACTGCGGCGGCGGCTTTCCTCACTGCTCCGGTCAACCAGCACAGCGCCCTTGCGGTAATAAAATCCAAAGAGCGGAATTTTAGCAAAGCTGCTCTTGGCGATGGTCTTGTTCGGACCGGGTACGTATGGACAGGAGATCGGGATGTCCATCATAGAATTGTGGTTAAAGACCACAATATAGATTTCACCTTTCCGAAAATTCTGTTCACCCTTTAGTTTCACCCTGCAGCCTACAAGTGGCAACCAGACATTCATCCATAAACGGGCGATTCGTATAAAGAGTGCCTCGCCTTTCGGGTCAGGGATCAGCCAGCAAAACATGGAAGGGATAAATACGACCAGGAACATGATGATAAAAGTGTTCAGTGCCCAGAAGGCCAGCACTCTTGCCAATATGTTTTTTAAGATCCGCATTTATAAGCTCCAGTCAACCGGGTCGATCCCTTTTGAGACAAGGTAATCATTGGCTCTTGAAAAATGTCTGCACCCGAAAAAACCCGCGTTGGCAGAAAGAGGAGAGGGATGAGCAGCCCGCAGGATGAGATGCTTGGTTTCATCGATCAGTATCTTTTTTTCCTGGGCAAATTTTCCCCATAATAAAAACACTACATGCTCTTTTAGATCAGAGATCTTGCGGATCACATGATCCGTGAATTCAGCCCAACCGATCTTTGAATGACTCATGGGTTCACCGCTACGCACCGTTAACGATGCATTGAGCAGGAAAACCCCCTGCTGCGCCCAGGGGGAGAGATTGCCATGGTTGGGAATACGCATCCCGATATCATTGTGCAGTTCCTGGAAGATATTAATCAGCGAAGGAGGAGGCGGCACGCCAAAGGGTACTGAAAAGCAAAGCCCATGCGCTTGCCCGGGACCATGGTAAGGATCCTGCCCGGGAATCACCACTTTCACATGATCCAGGGGAGTGGTATCAAAAGCATTAAAAATGAAGCGGCCGGGCGGAAAAATGGTCTTGCCCTGTGATTTTTCTGTTTTGATATGCAATGCGATCTGCTGGAAATAAGGCTGGTTGAATTCTTTTTGCAGCGTTTCTTTCCAAGAGCTTTCGATCTTAACATCCATATACTTGTAGCTGGTTCCAGGTTACAGGTTACTGGCGGCTGGTGAAGTTAAACAAAAAGAAAACTCTTCATAAGGGAAGAGTCTTTTGGTGATCCGGACTGGACTCAAACCAGTGACCTAATTCTTAGAAGGCAGTTGCCATTTTCAGCTTAACTACCGGCCCAAAAATGAGGTCCAACATTAATTCAAATAAGGA
>CAYSIU010000249.1:0-4866 GCA_964431095.1 uncultured Chitinophaga sp.
TGTCTTTGTTTTTTTCTGTTTCTCGGTTATGTTTTGTTTTTTCTTTTTTCTTTTTTTTTTTTTTTTCAACGGTTGTTTTTTTCTTTTTTTTGTTTTCTTGTTTTTTTTCTTTCGGGGATGCGAGCATTTTTTCCTCTTCCGGCTGCATTTTTTTCTGTCCATAGTCGGTAAAATACCGGTGGTTCTCGAGAAAGCTGATATTGCTTTCCCGCCATTCTTTTTTGGAAATATCTTCCCCGCCGAAGTCTTTCATTTCTTCCCTCAACAGGCGGCTTTTTTCTTTAAATTCAGCGGTACCCAGGTGGAAAAGATCAGCATCACAAATAATATTTTCAATAGGAGTACTGGGTTTCTGCGGAATACGGGTGGCATTGATGCACCCCGTTACTTTTTGGATCATTTCCGGGCTGGCCCCGCGGGCGGTTAAAAATTCTGTGGCCAGCTGTATACTTACGGTTTCATGATCCTTTGCATGGCCACTGGTGTAACCGGTATCATGGAACCAGGCCGCAATGATCAGTGCCAGGTGGTCTTCTTCGCTTAGCGGTTGCTGGCTGGACAGTTTTTCACAGGCGGCCACTACTTCCTGCGTATGCTTGAGTGTATGAAACTTAATACTTTTACTAAGTTTGTTCACCAGCAAATCAGTAACGAGGGCTTGAGCATCTGCGATGAGTCCTGGTTTGATTTCCATTATGAGATAAAGATAACTATTGATAAATTTAAAAAAAATTAGAAATGAGGGTTAGAAAGTTGCCATTTCTGTTTCCAGGGGCGGCCCTGTTGCTCATGTTTTTTACCGGCATCTCCTGTGGTCCGCGCATCAATAAACTGCAATCGCCCCCTCATTATAGTTTTGCGGACCCTTATACCGACAAACTGGATGACCCATTGAAAGAAATCTCCGGGATCACCTGGGACTCCAAAAACAATGTTTTTATTGCCAACAATGATGAACTGGGCAAACTTTATTTTCTCGACAAAGAAACTAAAAGGATCTCCGCTTCTTATCTTTTCGGGGACAAAGGCGACTATGAAGATGTGGCCCAGTATAACGGTGTACCCTATATCCTGAAAAGTGATGGTCAGTTGACAAAATTCGCAAAGGATAGTACGGGGAAATCCTATGGGATCGATGCAGGGAAGATCAGCCTTTCGGGTATCAATGATTTTGAAACCCTGTATGCCGATCCCGCCCGCAAAGCCCTGGTGTTGATCTGTAAGAACTGTGCTTCAGATGATGAAAAAACAGTCAGTGCTTTTGCATATTACCCGGATTCAATTGGATTTGATAACAAACCCTTGTTCCGGATCGATGCCGGGGAAGTAGAACAACTCTCCCCGTTCAAAACGTCCAAATTCCAGCCATCGGGTGCCGCAATTCATCCTATATTAAAAAAACTTTTTATCCTTTCTTCCGCCAGCCACCAGCTTGTGATCACGGATCTCGACGGCCGGGTGGAATCGGTGTTCAAGCTGACATCGAAAGTTTTCCCTCAGCCTGAAGGGATCACTTTCAAACAAAATGGAGATATGTATATTTCCAACGAAGGAAGAGACGGTAAGCCGACCCTTTTGAAATTCCTGTATAAGGATACGGCGGCTGAAAAAAACAACGAAACCACAAAAAAAACAAACAAGGGCGGAACCAGCCTGAAATATGATTTTACTTCACCCGATGAAAAAATGGAGCTCGGCAAACACCTGCATGAGATATCGGGGATGGCTTATATCTCGGGCAGTGGACTGATCCTTGGTGAAAATGATGAAAAAGGTGATATTTTCTCCTTTGATTTTAAAAATAAAAATGACAAGGTAGGCAAGGTTAAATTCGGGGGTAAGGGCGATTACGAGGATATCGTCTATACCGATTCAGCCGTTTACATGCTGATCAGTTCGGGTACGATCGTGAAGGTGCTGACCAAAGACAGTTCATTCGCTACACAGGAATTTACCCTCTCAGCAGAGAAGAATGAGTTTGAAACCCTGTATCTGGGAGCAGATAAAAGATCCCTGATCATGCTTTGCAAGGAATGTGCACGGGAGAAGAAGACGGGGATCAGGGCTGCCTACCGCTTTGATCTGGCCACCAACAGCTTTGCCCCGATACCCGTTTATACGATTGCCATTGCAGATATACAAAGGATGCTGAATGATAACGAAGCCCTGTTCAAACCTTCTGCTGCCGCTATCAATCCTGTTACAGGAAAATTATTTATTCTGGCCTCGGTTGGAAAGTTGCTGGTCATTGCTGATACGTACGGAAAACCGGAACAGGTTTTCCGGCTCGATCCGAAATTGTATAATCAACCAGAGGGCATGACCTTTGCCCCGAACGGCGACCTGTATATTTCCAATGAAGGAGGTCGTGGTGGCGGCATAGCAACGGTTTTAAAATTTACTCCCAAAAAATAACCTGTCATTTTTTGGGGGAAGGGGTTTTGAACAAAGAATACTTTGCCATGAGTTTACCGGAAGCATAAAATGAGAACATCAGCCAGTAACAACCAATGATCCAGCCACCCAACACATCCGTGGGATAATGCATCCGCAGATAAACCCGGCTGAAACCGATCAAAAAGATCAACAACGATAGAATAATGATCACAAGGATTTTCAGCCCGGGGCTCTTCATGAACTTAATTGCCAGTCCTATGAGCAGGCCGTAGAATGCCATGCTCATAAAAGAATGCCCGCTGGGGAAACTGAAATTGGTGACCCCCAGCACCAGGGGGCCGCGGGGACGGGCACGATGGATCAGTATCTTTAAAAGATTCATCAGCCCCAGGCTGCTGAGTGCCACTATCGCGGCCTGGAGGGCCAATTTCTTTTTTTTCAGGGTCAGCAGGAGGGTTATCAGCACCAGGTTGGCAGGGATCAAAAAAAAATGCGACCCGTAAAAAGTAATAAAAAGCATCAGGTGGGTGCGGGAAACGGTTACCTGGTAAGATAAGGCAGACAGGATATTTTTATCGAAACGGCCGTTATACAGAAAGACGACAATGATCAGGAGAACCATTGCCACCAGGCCGGCAAGCAACAACCGGGAAACAGTTTTTTTTTCCGGGGATCGGGAGCGGGCTTTTTTCATGCAACAGCTTACCCCGGAAGATAATTCAAATTTTTAAAGCAAATAACTCAATGGTTTGATTTTTACCTTTCAGGTCAACCTGTCCCAGGCTTTCCGCTTGCCATTCTTTTATGTCCAGCAGGTCATACATATCTTTTGACAGCAGGAATTTCTGGTTCAGTTCCGTGCAGGCGCTTCTGATCCGGGCCGCCGTATTGATGGCATCGCCACTCATGACAAGATCTTTCTTAATGATTCCTACCTGGCCAACCGTAACGGTACCTATATGTATCCCGGCCTTGTATTCCGGTAATACTCCGTATCGCCTCCGGAAGGTTTCTCCATGCTGGTGAAGTTCTTTCCGTGCCGAGATGAGTGCTGCAATAGGTTTTTTGGCATTGGCGGATGATGCCGGCCACCAGATTACGATTTCATCGCCTACGTACTGGTAAATGCGGCCTTCATGACTGAGAATGCCTTCTGAAATAAAAAAAATAAAGTCACGGATAAATTTGAAGTATTCCTTATGCCCCAGCTTTTCTGCGATGGGGGTTGAATCCTTTAGGTCCAGGAACATGATGATCCTTTTTTCTTCACGGGGTTGCAGGTAACGCCCCAGCATAATATTGATGAACACTCCCCTGGAGTACTTCTCATTTATTTCGATCGCCAGCAGGGTGAGCAGGAACAACAATATCCACTCGGGCATTTTCTGCAACAGCCATGTCGTGTGAAACATATTGTGCATGAACCGGTCGATGACGTCCGGCAGTGTATGACCTGCGATGCCCCATTCATAAGGAACATAAATGAAAAAATTCATAACAAAGGCCGCCAGCACCAGGATCATGGTTTTAACAAACAGGTTAAACCAGAGAGAGGAATTGCGCAAATAATTCCTGAGCACCGATACCAGGAAGTAACCGATAATAAAACTTACGAGTAAAACATTCAATTCGCGAAGCAGGACCTCCCGGGTGAGATTAACACCGGGGGCAGAGTATTTGGGAGGCAACAGACCGGTTGCCTTTCGCTGCAGGAAATAGAGGAAGTCAATTAAGGTCCATGAAAAAGCAATGATGAGAATGATCCTGGTCTGGTACCTTTTTACAGGCGACATTTTGGCGAGAAGGGACCTTTTGGCTCTCATGGTTCAATATTTTGCATGGATCTCTGCTGATCCGTCAACCATTGCCGGACTCAAAAGTAAAAGGAATAATCATGCCGGTTCAGTACGTGAGGTTGATTTTTGTGCCCAGGGAAAAACTGAGCATCTTTTCATTTTCTGAAAACCCGGCCGACGCAGAAATAGCAAATAGTTTAAAAGGCAGGTAGTAAACACCCAAACCGTATGCCTGGTGCCAGTTCCTGGCATGATCATTTTTCAACCGCGCCCTTCCCACATCATAAAACACATTAAAACCAAGAGTACCCGGTAGAATATACGAGTCGATGTCCGTGATTTTGATCCTGAATTCAAGGCCTCCGTATAATGTAGAGGTCCCTGCGAACCGGTTTTTCCGGAATCCTATCAAACCATTATTGGCCCCGATACTCATGGCCTGGAAGTATTCATAGTTCTTCGTATAAATATGCCCGCCACCAAATTTCAGTACAGCCACTAATTTGGCCGGATCGCTCAGACTTGCATAAACTGACATGTCGGAGCTAAAACTGATCCAGTTTATTCCCCCTTCCCCGGAACCCGCTAATTCACCCGCACTCGTGCCCGATGATGCGTCATCCGCGCCTCGAAACTCGCATTCGGTCCAGTTAACACACTCTGCTCCAGTCCT
>CAYSIU010000250.1:0-4866 GCA_964431095.1 uncultured Chitinophaga sp.
GGAAGCAGGCCAGACACTGCTGGAAATAGCACTGAAGAATGATATTGATCTTCATCATAACTGCGGGGGCGTATGCGCATGTACCACCTGTCATTTGTATATTGAAAAGGGAATGGATCATATTGATGAGATCTCCGATAAAGAAGAAGATTTCATTGACCGTGCAGTGAACCCAAAACTGAATTCAAGACTGGGTTGCCAGTCCCTGCTGAATGAAGGGGACGGAGAGATTGAAGTAACTTTACCCGACCAGACACAGTTTTTGGGAGAATAACTAATTAATAAGCTAATGTGCTAATTTGCTAATATGCTGCTTAAAACGAACCCCATTAGCAAATTAGCCAATTGGCCCATTAGCAAATTAGCCAATTGGCCCATTAGCAAATTATCATATTAGCCCATTAGCAAATTATAATAGTATGTCTCATTTTGAACCACCTATACATTGGAATGACCACGAAGACATTGCCCTGAAACTCTATGAACGTTTTGGCGATGATTTCAATGAAGGAAAGATCTACCGCATCCGTTTCACTGAGCTGATCGAATGGGTGCTGCAGATACCCGGTTTTGCCGGTAAAAGAGAGGAATGCAATGAAGGTCATCTTGAATTGATACAGAGTGCGTGGGTGTATGAATGGAGAGACAGCCAAAAGTAATAGGCTAATATGCTGATGTGCTGATGTGCTGTTCAGGAATATTCAATTAGCACATTAGCCCATCAGCAAATTATCATATTGAATTATGAATGTTCTCGGACTTTTCAAAAAAATAACCACCTTTATTTTCGACGTAGATGGTGTACTGACGGATGGTACAGTGCTGGTACTCGAAGATGGACTACAGGCAAGACGCATGCATGTAAAAGACGGGTTTGCCTTGCAAATGGCCATAAAAAACGGGTACCGCGTCCTGATCATTTCCGGAGCCCAATCTCCCCAGGTGGTTCACCGGCTTGAAAAACTCGGGATCACGGATGTGCATATGTCCGTCCTTGATAAAAAGGCGTTTATCCTGGAATACATGGCCGCCAATGATCTTAAGAAGGAGGAAGTATTGTATATGGGTGATGACCTGCCTGATATTCCCGCCATGGGTGTGGTGGGACTTTCCTCTTGCCCGGCCGATGCAGTGAACGAGGTAAAAGAAGTGGTGCAATATATTTCGCCGCTCAAAGGAGGTTTTGCCTGTGTCAGGGATGTGATCGAAAAGGTGCTGAAATTAAATGATCACTGGCATTACAGGCTGGATGTCACCTCCCGCTAAAGGGTTTCCGTTATTTTATTTTTATCTTTCGGCAAAATTGATCCATGAGATTGATAGCCGCCTTTTTCAAACTGGTGCGACTGCCCAATCTCTTTTTTATTGCACTGGCACAGGTGCTTTTCCAGGTTTGCATTTACCAACCACTTTATAACCGGTCTCCCCGAGGTGATGATCTTCTGCATTTTAGTCTGTTGGTGCTCGCTTCCTTGTTTATCGCAGCGGCGGGGTATATCATCAATGATTATTTTGATATCAATATTGATGAAGTGAACAAGCCGCAACGAATGGTGGTGGACAGGGTCATTCATCGCCGATGGGCCATTGCCTGGCATTTTATGCTAAGTGCCGGTGGAATCATCCTCACCGCGCTGGCCGTACCTTTTTTGCAGAAATGGTACCTGGTGCTGGCCAACATGGGTTGCGTGGCGCTGCTCTGGTTGTATTCCACCAATTTTAAAAAGGGTTTGCTGGTGGGTAATTTTGTTATTTCACTCCTGTCGGCCTGGACCATTCTCATTGTCTTTTTTTCGAAGCTTTCGCTGGCGGATGCTTTCGGGGGTCATGGAATAACACACCATCGGTTCTTCCGGATGGCTTTTTTATATGCCGGCTTTGCTTTTATCATTTCACTCATCCGCGAAGCGATCAAGGATATGGAAGATATGCCGGGTGATGCCCGCTATGGTTGCCGCACCATGCCGATCGTGTGGGGAGTAAATACTGCGAAAGTTTATACGGCTGTCTGGATCATCATCTTGGCAGCTTTGATCGTGCTAATACAGGTCTATGTACTGCAGTTTCGCTGGTGGTGGCCGGTCATTTACAGTATCGTGTTGATCCTGTCGCCACTGCTGTATGTTTTGCTGCATTTGAAAAAAAGCGCTTCCCCCGGCGACTTTCACCGATTGAGCAATTGGACAAAGGGGATCATGTTCACCGGGATACTCTCGATGTTATTTTTTTATTTCTATCTATGAAAAAGATCATACTTGCGTCCCGGTCTCCCCGCCGGAAACAATTGCTGGAATGGGCCGAAGTGCCATTTGAGATGTGTGTGAAGGAAACAAGGGAATGGTTCCCTCCGGGACTGAAACCGGAAGAGGTAGCGATTCATATTGCGCGCGAAAAGTCGATTGCCGTGCAGGAAGAAGTGGGAATGAATGAAGTCATCCTGGCGGCCGACACGATTGTAGTGCTGAACGGGAATATCATCGGGAAACCGGTACACCGCGAAGATGCGGTAAGCATCCTCCTGGCACTGTCGGGAGAAAAACATGAAGTGATCACAGGGGTGGAGACGGGGAAATGACAGGAAGAGGTTGCCTTTCCCGATACCACGGAAGTGGAGTTTCATGATTTGTCGGTTGAACAGATTGAATACTATGTTGACCGGTACAAACCATTCGATAAAGCCGGGGCTTATGCGATACAGGAGTGGATCGGCGTAACGGGCATCAAATCCATTCATGGGGATTTCTATAATGTTATGGGTTTACCCGTCAGCAGGGTGCTGCAGGAATTAAAAAGGTTCACTGGTTAATTTAGCTTTCTTTGCTTAATATTATTTCTCCACAAACCAGATAACAAAAATTTACCGCAAAGTAGTATTGTCGGGCATCTCTGCACTGATTAACTTGAGTGTGGATTAACCAATTATTTTCATTCCTAATTAATCAGTTCCTCATTAACTAATTAACCAATGACAGAACGACTGCTGCAATTCATCTGGCAATTTCAATATTACAATAAGAACGAATTGGTCACCACGGGTGGTGAACAGCTGCAGGTGATCCATCCCGGTCAACATAATACCAACCAGGGCCCTGACTTTCTCGATGCAAAGATCAGGATGGGCAAAACCACCTGGGCGGGTACCGTGGAACTCCACCATAAAACAACGGATTGGGTAAAACATCAGCATCAGCGGGATAAGAACTACAATAATGTTATTCTCCATGTGGTATGGGAAAATGACAAGAGCCGGAACAGGATACCTGTATTGGAACTCGGCAACCGGGTCCCCAAACTATTGCTGCAACGGTATGAAGAGCTGATGAATGCTTCTTCTTTCATTCCTTGCGAAAGATCCGTTCACCAGGTGCGCGATATTATATGGAAAAGCTGGAAGGAAAGGTTGCTGGCGGAGCGGCTTATGCGAAAAGCGGGAATAGTGGAAACTTATCTCAGGGAAAATAATTATCATTGGGAAGAGACCTTCTGGTGGCTGCTGACCCGGAATTTCGGGATCAGAATAAATGCAGATGCTTTTGAAGCCATTGCACGCTCAATCCCCCTGAAAATACTGGCCAAACATAAAGAACAAATTCATCAATTGGAGGCGCTCTTATTCGGGCAGGCAGGTTTGTTGAAAGGAAAATTCAAAGAAGATTACCCCCGGATGTTGCAGAAAGAATATGAATTCCTGAAACGTAAATACCGGTTTAAATCTTCTGCACTCCCGGTTCATTTTCTGCGAATGCGGCCCGACAATTTTCCTACGGTGCGCCTCGCCCAGTTGGCGATGCTTGTATCCGGATCATCGCATTTGTTTTCCCGCATCAGGGAAGCGCGGTCTTTGAAAGACGTCAGGGAATGGTTTGATGTTACCGCCAATGATTACTGGCATTATCATTACCGGTTCAATGCGGCGTCATCATTCAGGAAAAAGAAACCCGGAGACCAGATGATCAACAATATCATCATCAACACCCTTGTTCCGGTATTATTTGCCTATGGCAATTATAACCGTGATCAAAAGTGCAAGGATCGGGCCCTGGAATGGCTGGAGAAAACTTCCGCGGAAAACAATACGATTACCAGGGGATTTCAGCAAATAGGGATAGAAAACAAAAATGCTTTTGATTCGCAGGCCCTGATCGAGTTAAAGAATGAATACTGTAACAAAAAAGGATGTATCGATTGCGCTATTGGAAATTATTTATTAAAAAATTAGTTCCCCTACATTCCCCATTATCAAATTAACTCCAGGCTCCCCAATCCACTTTCACCTGGATATCGGGGTGGAGGCTCAGCATGACCGGGCAGGTGTTGCCGGTGTTTTTAAGAATTGTTTTTGTTTTTTCATCGACCCCTTTTAATGAATCGGGTATATGAAACGTTAATTCAATACCGCCCACCCGGCGCGGATCAGCTTTCATTATTTTCAGCACTTCAATCTCAACGCCGTCCAGGTCAAATCGCATTAACCGGGATTTGATGCCCATGGTAGTGATCATACAGGTAGCCAGGCTGGTGGCCATCAGGTCGGTGGGGGAGAACCGTTCTCCTTTTCCATGATTATCTGTCGGGGCATCCGTTTCAAAAGCGGAGCCACTTTGCAGGTGCGTGCAGGTCGTTCGAAGGTCTCCCGTATAAACTACAGTCGAGGTCATTATCAATAATTTGCCCTAAATTTACGTTTAGTACCAATTAAAAAGTATCTCCGTGAAGAAACTATGTCTCCTGCTGCTATTCTCATTAATTGTCATCTCAACTTTTGCCCAGGACACCACTTCAACACACCGGCCTCCGAAAAATGATAAAAGAGAGGCACGCCGTCAGAAAGTTACCGAGCTGATGAAGCAGGCGGAAGAAGGAGTG
>CAYSIU010000251.1:0-4860 GCA_964431095.1 uncultured Chitinophaga sp.
CTGCGGCATGCCGGGGTGAATTTCGTTTTTACGGTGATCCACCTCATCATTCACACATTACTGGCGATATTGATCGTCATATTATCCGATTGGTGCCGGGATAACCGGTTTGGGTTGGTGTACTGGTTCCATGCGGGGTTGCTAATGGCCCTTGTGACCGGGGTGTTGGCCCTTGACTTCAGTAGCTGGCTGGTACATTTTGTGATGCACAAAAGTCGCTTGCTCTGGCGCTTTCACCTGATCCACCACAGCGATGCCAACGTGGATGTAACCACCGGTTTGCGCCATCACCCGGGCGACAGCCTGCTCCGGGGTATCTTTTTCCTGCTACTCATTTTTATTTCCGGTGCGCCGATGTACAGCGTGATGATCTACCAGACATTGCTGGTATTAAGCACCGCCTTTACACATGCCAATATGAGTCTGCCCAAATGGCTTGACAACCTGTTGGGATATATTCTTGTTTCCCCCAATATGCATAAAGTGCACCACCACTGGAAACAACCTTTTACTGACAGCAATTATGGTGCTGTATTTTCCATTTGGGACAGGTTGCTGGGGACATTAAAAAAACTGGACCCTTCTGAAATTCACTATGGCCTGGACCGTTATTATCCCGCCGAAAAAGATGAAAACCTGGGGGCTTTGCTGAAAAAGCCTTTTCAAAAACTCGATCTGTAATTATCATTAACCAAAACTGCGTATGAAAAAATTCCTGCTGGCGGCATTGCTCTTTGCAACGGGGCAGCTCGCTGCGCAATCGGGCAATTATTATGTTGCAGCAAAAGCCGGCCTGAGCATCCGCGATAAAGCGGATGTAAACGGGAAGGTGATCGATAAGATCCCTTACGGAACCAGGATCACGGTAATGGATGACAACCAGGAACCTAAAACCATCAGCACCGAGGGCATGACGGCCTCCTGGAAAAAAGTAAAATACAATGATAAGACCGGTTATATCGTAGGCTCCTATCTCTTCCCCTGGTCGCCTCCAAAAACAACGGTGAAGGATATGAAGGGTTATTTTTCGCAGGTCTCCCTTCCTTTTGGTGGAAAATTGACCGTCAAAAACGGAGCCATGAATAATGTGGAGGAGGGTGGCTGGCAGATCACAAAGCAGTTGTACAAAAACGGGGCTGAATGGCATGGGTTCCTGGGTTTGGAATATGGCTCCAACACTTATTTCCTGCCCGATTTCGATCTGCAGCAGGGCTTTTTATTGCTGCGTATGATTCCCGAATTTAAAGACGTGTTTGGAGAAAAAGACCTGTTTCCCACCCAGGACAAGACGATCAAAAAAGGACAGGTTGAATACAGCATCAAAGTGTTCAAAGAAGATCTTGGCGGGGGTAATACCCGGTTGAGGAAAATTTCGATCGAATGGGCCGATGGGGCGTCTTATTTATTTGAAATGTACCCGATAGAAAATCAACTCGTGGTATTTTTGAGTTCCGGTGTTTAGTTTTACCACATGAAGAAGATCGCCATGACCCCACCCCGTTTGGGGCAATCCATGTTCCCCGGAAAACGGTTGCAGTGGCTCGGAAATAAAAGGGTGATCCGGTTTACCCACGATGCTACGGTGGCTACTTCGCTGTTCGATGAAGTGATCGTAGTGACCGACAGCGATTTGATCTTTACCGAAATTAAAAATTCCGGTGGGATTGTCGTGATGAGTAAGCGACCGCATGAAAGCGGCAGCGACCGGATCGCAGAAGCTGCCGAAAACAGCGATGCCGATATTATTGTAAATGTGCAGGGCGATTCTCCTTTTGTAAAAAAAGAGGCGCTGGAAAAATTGTTGCGGCAATTTGAAGACCCGTCGGTGCAGGTGGCCTCGCTGATGCGGGCGATCACGGACCATGATGATATCCTGGATCCAAATGTGGTGAAGGTGGTGGTCGACGGCAAAATGAATTCACTTTTGTTCAGCCGTTCTGTTATTCCTTACCCCAGGGACAGGGAATTTCCAACTACTTACTACCAGCATATTGGCGTATATGCTTTCCGTAAGGAAGCCTTGATGTGTTTTACCCGTTGGTCCATTACTCCTCTCGAGGCTGCTGAAAAAATTGAATGTCTCCGCTACCTCGAAAACGGGATACCGCTTCGCATGGTAGTGACTGATTACCCTGGCGTGGAGATCGATACCCCGGAAGACCTTGAAAAGGCTGCCCGGTTGATATAAATTTTCAATTCTTTGGTAATTCGTGAAATTCGTGCTTGAAATTCGTGTTCATAATTCGGATAAAAGTATGGGAATGACCTTCCGCAACTTCAAGGTGGTGGATTATGTCGTGTATGGCCGCGGCTCATTTAATCAATTGGATGAGATCATTGCTCCCCATCGTAGCGCCCGGAAGCCCATGGTTTTCCTGGTAGATCATTTTTTTGACCAAAAACCGCTCATCGGTCGCCTCCCTATCCGCGGAAACGATAAAATCCTTTTTGCCGATGTCAGTTGTGAACCCAAAACGAGTTATGTTGACCAGTTGACGCAGCTGGTCAAAGATGAATTCGGGATGATCAGCGGTATTATTGGCATTGGTGGCGGATCTACTATGGACCTCGCCAAAGCAGTTTCGC
This sequence comes from uncultured Chitinophaga sp., assembly GCA_964431095.1. GTDB lineage: Bacteria > Bacteroidota > Bacteroidia > Chitinophagales > Chitinophagaceae > JJ008. The sequence continues at coordinate 2,587 of CAYSIU010000251.1, forward strand.
TGATGATGAACAATCCCGGTTCTTCGGCTGACTACCAGGGCTGGGACCTGGTAAAATTTCCCGGGGTATACAAAGTGGGGATCCCGACCCTGAGTGGTACGGGAGCAGAAGTGAGCCGCACCTGTGTATTGACCGGCCCTAAAAAGAAATTAGGCATGAACTCTGATTTTACTCCTTTTGACCAGATCGTGCTGGATGCGGAATTAACGGCCAATGTACCGGCCAATCAGCGTTTTTACACCGGCATGGATTGTTACATCCACTGCATCGAAAGCCTCGGAGGAACTTTCCTGAACGAATTCAGCCGAAGCTATGGCGAAAAGGCGCTGCAACTCTGCCGCGATGTTTTTCTCAACAAGAATGAATGGGATGAAGATTGTGATGATAAGCTGATGATGGCTTCTTATGCCGGCGGAATGAGTCTTGCTTACAGCCAGGTGGGTGTGGCACATGCGGTCAGTTATGGGCTGAGTTACATGCTGGGCACCAAACACGGCATTGGCAATTGCATCGTGATGAACCAGCTTGAAGAATATTACCCGGCGGCCGTAAAAGAATTCAGGTACATGGTAGAAAAAAACAAGGTCGCTCTTCCTGTGGGTATTTGTAGGGGCCTGAAGGAAGAACAATTTGATTCCATGATCAATATTTCTCTTGGCATGACGCCTCTTTGGGAAAATGCCCTTGGAAAAAACTGGGAAAAAATTATGACCCGCGAAAAGCTGAGGGCTCTGTTTGAAAAACTGTAATTATGAGAAAAATATTAGGCGCCTGTCTCTGTTGTTGCATCATCGCCGCACGGGCCCAGGTCAATGACCGCCTTGAATTGCCGGATGCCAAATTCAAAACCGGTGATGATAAAAGCTGGAGTGACCCATCGTTTAAAGATGAAGCCTGGTCAACCATTAAAACCAATTCCATCTGGGAGTCGCAGGGTTACGATGGTTATAATGGATATGCCTGGTACCGGATCCATTTTGTTCTTCCCTCTTCAATAAAGAATAATGCTTTCTGGAAAGATTCGTTGCGGATTTTTATGGCCAAGATCGATGACGCTGACGAAGTCTTCCTGAACGGGACAATGATCGCCAAAGACGGTTCCTTCCCGACGGATGAAAAAGGATACATCACCCGGTGGAATGACTGGCGGGAATACCATTTGGCCACCACCAATCCCCTGCTGAAATGGGATAAAGACAACCTGGTTGCCATAAAAGTATATGATGGCGGTGGTGCGGGCGGGCTATTCGCTGCTACGCCTTATGTAAATATGCTTGATATTATCGATGGGATCAAAATGAAGATCGATTTGGGTGATGGGAAAGAAAAGAAGACCCGGTTATTTGTTCAGAACATTTTTGGCCTGCCGGTTAGCGGAACCGTGAATATAAAAGTCTTCGACCCTGAAAAAAACAAAATCATTCAATCGACATCAAGCCCCGTCCGGCTAAAACCCGACTCGTCTTTCATCTCCTTGATAAAAATTCTGCCAAACCAGCGCCTGCAATTGAAAGCTGAATTCATCGAAAAAAATACAGGTAAATCTATCTCGGTAACAAAGCTCACGCCCTATATTCTTACCCCCAAACCCTCAGGTTTACCAAAGATCAACGGGGCAAGTGTTTTTGGCGTAAGGCCTCATTCTCCTTTCTTATTTAAAATCGCCGCTACCGGCCAAAAACCTTTATCATTCGCGGTTGTCGCGTTGCCAGCGGGTTTGCGGGTAGATCCGTCAACTGGAATCATCAATGGAGCGCTGGACCGGGCCGGTGAATATAAAATGCAGTTTGTTGTAAAGAATAAAACAGGCGTTGCCAGGAAAGAATTCATTGTAAAATGCGGAGATCTGTTGGCCCTCACTCCGCCGATGGGCTGGAACAGTTGGAACTGCTGGGGACTGAGTGTAAGTGATGAAAAATTACGGTCCTCTGCACAAGCCTTGATCGATAAGGGTCTCGCGGATCATGGCTGGACCTACATGAACATTGACGACGGCTGGGAGGCAGCTCATCGCAATGACGGGGGAGAAATAGTTGCGAATAATAAATTTCCCGATATGCGATCATTGGGAAATTGGTTGCACAGCAAGGGCCTGAAATTTGGTATCTATTCTTCTCCCGGCCCCATGACCTGTGGTAGTTACCTGGGCACTTACCAGCATGAAATGCAGGATGCGGTTTCTTACAGCAATTGGGGGATTGACTATCTCAAATACGATTGGTGCAGCTATGGAAATATTCATGGTGGGAAGGACAGCACGGTTTCTTCCTATAA
>CAYSIU010000252.1:0-4860 GCA_964431095.1 uncultured Chitinophaga sp.
AGTACCATAGCGTACCACGATGTGCCCCCCGGTTGCAGTAGCGGTTGCAGTAAAAACTGCAATACAGGCAGGAGCCTGCACGGCCACCATTGAGGCGTGCAAATCGGATTGTAACCGTTCACGTACTTGGGCAGATTATGCCCCGGCAGACAGCCATTCGTTGCTCTGCGCGTGCACAGGGACCAACGAGGATTCTGGCTCTCCGGTTTACGCTTCCTGGCACCACTGGCCCAGAATAGCGAGGACAAAGTCAGGTTTACATAATTGCGCTGGTACCAGAAAAGGTACAAGACTCATTAATATTGTTAAGTTGACGCTCCTTCTGAGTTTCATATATATAGAGTTTAATTAGTTATTATCATTTTATTTTACTTTAATTCATATTTGTCTAAGAAGCTTATGGTATAATAAAAAGGGACGAAAGAAGAAGTACTTCCAAATCCATACAGCAGTAAATTGGAACACTGGGGAGCATTGATAAAACTTTTGTCAATCCTAACAACACCTGTAATGATCTGAATGGCGATGGCTTTTGTTTCTACAGGGTAAAAATTTGAAAGACTAACACGCTGATCCACAAGTTTTGCTGTTTTAATGATAGTGACTTCACCAACAAGTGAATCCTTTCCGGCATTAAGATGCAGTTTGGCGTTTCCATATAATGTTATCTGTGGTCCCGTGTTTGCAACAAAAACCATATTAACAAAATAGCGTATATCCTTGTTATCAGGGTGTGAGATTAAATAACTAACATGGGGTTTGATTAATTCAGGGCATTGACCATTGGCTAATTCTGATAATACCAGGGGAAAAATTGCAAGACAAGCACCTGCGCGTTTTAGTTCAGAAAAAAAATTAAATCGTTTCATTGGATCATTGTTTTTACAAAGTGATCTCAAAGCTTACACCGTTAACGCACATGATCACATACAATCGAATTAATAAGAAAACCGTGGAATTAGTGCACCTGTGTAAACTTTTTCAAAATCTTGAGCATTAATGCGAATGATGATAGAAAGATCTAAGTTGCAATTTCAGATGGCGAATTAATGGAATTTCTTTGTTTAGGCTCTTCAGGGGAATGAATTCAATTTTCTTTGCAATTATTTGCTACCATTATCTGATGACCGTTATTTTTTGCAATAAACTAGATGTCTCGGTTTGAATCAAAACGCCATATACTCCAGCATTGATTCGAGAGGCGTCCCAATAAATCTGATTATCATTCTCACCCGGATCTTTCCTGAGAGTTTCCAGAAGCTTGCCAGCAGGATCAAAGATTTTTACTGTAACTTTTTTGGATATCGGAGCATCAAATGAAATTATTGCTGAAGAATGAACTGGGTTGGGAAAAAATGTGACTTGCTTCGGCGGATTAGTACTTGCAGAGGTGATACTATCATTTTTGTTTGGACAATGATAAGCCGTGCAAGGTCCAAGCGACCACCCCGGCCAGATATCATCGGGGCACACTTTAACTCTTTGGAGGCAGGTCCGGTTTGGGCAATGAGATGTTGGACATGATACTACTCTGCAGATATACACTTTGTGTTTCCCGTCACAATTGTTTTTACCTGGGCAAAGGACAGATAGTGAATAATCAAACATGAAATCAGTATGAGACATGTTTTTGCTAATACGGTAGTTTTTTTTTCATTTTGGATAATTTAAAAGTGGATATACTAAGATCTAATATTACTGGGGGATAGGTCGTGATTTTTTGTCAAGCAAGCTAAATACATAGAAATTTGGAGCAGCGAGCATACTACCTCCTTGCAATTTGACAAGCCCATACATTAAGAGATTATTACACTGGATTGAATCAATGATCTCATTGCCAATTGTAATGGCACCCGTGTTTATGTTGATACTAATACTCTTTGTCTCAGATTGTGAAAATGTATTTGTATTCGGATTTAATTTATAGGGCTTAAGACTCCCCGTTAACGCGGTTTGCGATGCATTCAAATGGAGATCGCATGAACCATAACCTGCAAGTTGAGGTCCATTATTCGATACAAATAAGAGGTGAATGTAAGCATCTTGTGGATCGTTTTTGATCCAGTCTACATGCGGCTTCAGAAAATCCTTGCATTGCGCATTACCATTTTCAGAAACAACGATAAACAGCAAAGTGAGCGCTACAATCGGCGCAGTCAGTTTTTTTTGAAAATTTGGTTTCATTTCTTTTGGGTTTAAATATTTTGTTGATAAATTGAAAGAGATATTCAAAGATGAAATGAAAATAACCTTGAGTCAATACCCCAAACGCAGCATTTTATATTTACATCCCCCCTGAATTAGGGGCGTCTGGTAATTTTATAATCTGTTATTTTTGACTTATGATGCAAGGCTCAGTTAAGAAAACCTCGTTTGGCCTTTATTGCCTCACCTGCTGTACACTTGCACTTTCCCAAACAAATTCCATCCCTTCTATTCAAAAAGATTTTCCATTCCAGCATATTGAATATTATAGCAGCGAGCAGGGACTAAATGGCAGCGAAGTTTATTGGATGACACAGGACAAGCTTGGATTTATGTGGTTCGTTACTGATATTGGGTTAAATCGTTTTGATGGATACTCTTTTCGTTCCTATGTTTACAGTAAGGAAGATCCTAATTCAATTTCTACCGGGTCGAACTGGGGGATCACAGAAGACAAAAATGGAAACATATGGATTCCCAGCTATCAATCAGGTTTTTTTTCATTTGATCCGCATCTTCAAAAATGGTCCCATTACAAGAATGAGGCGGATATTTCAAATTCTTTCCTGGGTTATCACACTTTTGCAATTTCGAATGGAGATAACGGACAAATGTGGATTGGGACAACCCAGGGACTTGAAAGATTTGATACCCGGACAAAATCATTTGTTCATTATGGTCATAAAGAAAATGATCCGGCAAGCATCAGTAATGATTTCATCATTTGTATGGTGCTGGACAGCCAGTATACTTCAAAACCCAATGAAAAAACCCTTTGGTTATTCAATGGAAGTCCTAGAATTGATTGCTTCAATACAGAAACCGGCAAAGTGACCGGGCACTATGATTTTCCATTTATTGAATCTCTCAGGCAATGGATTCCGCCTACTGCTCTTAATATCAGCCAGGATCATAAAGAGATAATCTGGATAGGAAGCAATGATGCAGGTATTTATGGGTTTAGCTTGCTTACAAAGAAGTTTGTCCGGATAAAGATGGAGCCGCATTGTAAAAGTGGGCTTCATATTCACGGGTTTTACAGCGTATTAGAAGATCATTCAGGAAATATCTGGACGACAAATGATAATAATGAGATTGTTTATTATAATACGCGGGAAAAAAAATTCTATTATCAAAAGATTGTAAGTAAGAACATCTTTCTCCTTGCGCTCCCTTCCATGATCTATGAAGACAGGAGCCATAGAATCTGGATTGGAACCAATGAAGGTTTGATTGCCGTTGACCTGGAGCAAAAAGAAATCTATTCTTTTCAGCAGAATAAAAATGACCCGTACTCGATTGCGGGGAACCGTGTTTTTGGGATTTACCGCGCTGCAGGAAAATTATTTGTCAATTCCCTAAGCATCCAGGTTTTCGATATAAAAACGGGTAGGTTCCACATCTTCGAGGGCCTGAAGAATATGAATACTGACGGGGCCTGGACAGTTTACCAGGATTCCAAACATAAACTTTGGTTCACCGGTGAATTTGGCATTATTTCATATGATACATTGACAAAAAAGAACCTGCGGCACCAACTCCGAACCGATACAGGTAATTTGTACACTCCCGATTGTGTCGGTCTTGCCGAAGACAAACAGGGCAGGTATTGGACAGCTAATTTTAACGACGGGTTATACTGTTTTGATCCTGAAACAAACAAAACCAGGGTCTTTTCAGTTCAGAAAGGAACCAATTCGATAAGTACCAACAGTGTTGTTGAGATTTTTTTTGATTCAAAGGGAACACTTTATACCTGTGGTTGGGAAGGCGGATTCATTACATTTGATCCCTATAAAGAATTATTTACCATTTTCCGGCATAACGCCAAAGATACGACTTCCATCAGCCAGGAGACTGCGCATTCATTTCTGGAATCAAGGAACGGCCTGATCTGGTTCTGCACACTAGGTGGAGGAATTGGGGTGTTTGACCCGGGTACAAAAAAATTCAGATCTTTTACTACATCAGATGGATTGATTCATAATTGTACTGAAGCGATAGTGGAAGACAAAAAGGGAAATTATTGGGTAACCAGCATCGGGGGTATCAGTCGTTTTTCTCCTCCCGAAAACCCTTTCTCAGCCAATGTTAAAATTCAATTCCGCAATTACAACAGGAGTGATGGGTTACCCTCCAATGTATTTAATCAATCTTCTGCTTTTTGTGACAGGGATGGGGAACTATTTTTTGGGACATCTAATTCAGGTTTGATTTATTTTCACCCTGACAGTCTAAAAGATAATCCATTCATTCCACCGGTGTATATTACCGATTTCAGGCTGATGAACAGACCCGGAAATGTCAATGATTCAAACAGCATTTTGCAATCCGCTATAGAATTCACGAAAGAAGTGAAGCTGAACTTCCGGCAGAACATTATCTCCTTTTCATTTTCTGCCCTGAATTATATCCACCCGGAAAAAAATCAATATGCTTATAAGCTGGAAGGATTTGACAAGGATTGGATCCATACGGATGCATCGAAAAGGTTTGCAAGTTATACCAACCCCAATCCGGGTAAATATATTTTTAAAGTAAAAGGAAGTAACAATGATGGTAAGTGGAATGAGACCCCCACTGAATTAAAAATAACAATAACTCCTCCCTTCTGGCAGACGACCTGGTTCAGGATCCTGGTAATTGGCATCATTG
>CAYSIU010000253.1:0-4851 GCA_964431095.1 uncultured Chitinophaga sp.
GTGTTTTCAGTAATGATCGTCTGCTTGGCGAGGCTGATCTTCGTAACTAGGTCTTCCTGTTCCGACTTATTGACCCCGACAAATTTAAAGTTCCCTAACCGGGGCCGTTCCTGTACACTCACTTCGATCCATACTTTGTCACCATCAATCTTTGTAACATAGATCTGGATCGTCGAGAAAAGTTTTTGCCTCCATAAATTGGCAATCGCTTTGGAGAAAAGATCTTCCCCCGGATGCATGAATTTATCGCCGGGTTGCAGGTTGGTGATCGAATAGACAATGGAAGTATCCAGGTGCCTGATCCCGGTGATCACTACATCGGCAATGGTATATTCCCTTGGGATGCGGGAGTTTTTCCATTCGATCAATTTGGGGTCAACTGAAGTAGGGTTGCTGGTATCGCGAACCACCTGGGCATGTGCGCTGAGTACGGATAGTACCGATACGATCAGGGTAACATTAAACCTTAATAAAAATCTTGGCATGGTTGATCGTTCTGGTCTGTTTTATCCGCCCAGGAAGGCTAATTGATTTGTTCTCTTTGGCTTATAAGATAAGCCTGTTTTGATCCGGCGGCAAATTAACGGTAAATATCGAAAGTGTTTGTTAAAAAGGCAGGTCAGTCATACCGGTCATACGGGTCATATCACTTATATGACCAATATGGCTCATTTGACCTCTTCCACCTGCTCGCTTGTCTTACCAAATCTCCTTTCTCTCCCCTGGTAATCAAGGATCGCTTCGTATAGATTTTCCTTCCCGAAATCGGGCCAGCGTACGTCGGTGAAATAGAGTTCTGCATAGGCCAGCTGGTAAAGAAGAAAATTACTGATCCTGTACTCGCCGCTGGTCCTTATCATCAATTCCGGGTCGGGGAACCCGCTGGTACAAAGGAATCGCTGGAGTGTGTCCTGGTCGATGGCTTCTACTTTCAGTCTCCCGTGTTTTACTTCGTAAGCAATGTTTTTCACCGCGTTCAGCAGTTCCCACCGGCCGCTGTAACTCAGCGCCATAATGAGATTCAGCCCGGTGTTAGCCTTTGTAATATCAAGGGCTTCGTCCAGCTCTTTCCGAGCATGGTCCGGCAGCATATTCATATCACCGATCACATGCAAGCGGATATTATTTTTATCCAGGCTCTCCACTTCCTGCCGGATGGTGTTGACCAAAAGCTCCATCAGCCCCACAACTTCGTATTCGGGTCTGTCCCAGTTCTCCGTCGAAAAAGCATATAATGTGAGGCATTCTATTCCAAGTTCAGCGCATCCTTCCACGATGTTGCGTACGCTCTCTACTCCATGAAAGTGTCCATAAAGCCTGTCTTCCCCCTTTTCTTTGGCCCATCGTCCATTCCCATCCATTATAATGGCAATATGCCGGGGCAATGTGTTTTTATCTATCTTTTCCAACAGTGCTGACATGGTGTACGTAAAAGCGGGTCACAAAGGTAGCACGAATTACACGAATTAAAGTTCTCCGGTAATACCCGTATTTAAAATATTTACCACAGAATCCACCGCGTAATCAGTGAAGAAATCCGGTTTGAAAACAGATCTCTTTTTCAATAAAGTGGTTTAATCAAAAAGCTAAAAAATATGCAGGATACACTCAGGACAGTGCCTGTAAATTTTGCAGCGTGCGCGTTAAATCATCATTTAGCAGTCGGGCATTTATAAGACTGCAGGTTGAACGAAACATGAAACATGGCCGTTACAAACTGGTCCTTCTGTTTGCTGTTGCCGCGCTGCCTGCCGGGTATGCCGATGGGTTCTCCGAGTTCGTAGGATCGGTCATAAAGTAAAAATCCATCCGAGGGGCTGCCATCCGGGTTAGGGGGGAATACGGACGGATCAGGATACGTTTTGCTTACATCATCCAGGTAATCGGTATTGGTAAATCGGTGCAGGACCTCGAACCCGATATTGACCCGCTCATTGATCGCATATTTAAAACCTCCGCCAAATGGGATGCAGATGGCCATCGAACTGTACGTATTGCTGCCCTGGCCCTCTGTGCCTAATGGTCTTAAAAAAACTTTCCTGCCCTGGAGATAGGCATAGGGATCATAGCTGAATACTCCTGCTCCAAAAGTGATATAGGGAGTAAAACTGTACTGCGGTTCACCCGGCATGAACCGGAAAAAATTAAAATCACCCTGCAGGGTCAGTTCCCAAACCTTGGTATTAAAACTCAGGTTACGGGTGAGCATGTAGGTGTTATGTGTATTGTAACGGTCGGAGTATCCCAATTGGGCAAACGAGGCTCCCACCCTTACAGCGATATAATTGCCGAGATTTTTACGGAAGAACATCGTGGCCGCCAGTTTTGCCCGGTTCAGCTTGGCGCGGGTGTTCAGGTCCCCGAAATAATGCGCAGCGCCGACCCCAAAGCCGAATTCCCCTTCCTGTACAATGGAATTCTGGGCCAGAAGCTGGGTACTGCAAAAAAGGGCTAACGTCAGGAAGGCGGCACTAATAGTCTTTTTCGTCATAACGTTAAAAATATGGTCCGGGATATCTATTCAAACGCTAAAAATAGTCATTTTCTTTTACAGGAGGGGCATTTTAGTTTCGTTTATCGAGGCCCCAGGTCAGCTTATTGCGGAGGGTCTGCAGGAAATTATTCTCGCTGAGCCTGACCAGGTTAATGCTGAATTTCTCCTTTTTGACCGCCAGTTGTACATTTTTGCTTACGATCTCTCTCCGGGAATCCAGCGCACAGATGATCTCTTCAGCCCTGCTTTCAATTTCAAAGGAAATGATATTATCATCCGGTACAACAATCGGCCTGACATTCAGGTTATGGGGGGCCACCGGGGTTATCACAAAACTCCCCGAATCGGGGAATACCAGGGGGCCGTCACAGCTCAATGAATAGGCGGTGGAGCCCGTGGGCGTGGCCACGATCAGGCCGTCTGTCCAGTAGGTGTTCAGGAATTCTCCGTTCAGGTAGGTATGGATCTTTATCATAGAAGCCACATCCCTTTTATGAATGGAAAATTCGTTCAGGGCGTAGGGCACATGACCAAACATGGGCACGTTGGCATCTACATGGATCAGGGTTCGTTTGTCTACCACATACGTCCGCTGGGCAATGGCTTTCACCGCCAGTTGTACCTCTTCCTTTCCGATGCTTGCCAGGAAACCGAGCCGCCCGAAATTGACGCCCATGATGGCAATGGGTTTGTCCCTCACAAGGGTCACTGTATCCAGCAGGGTGCCATCGCCGCCAAGGCTGATAATAAATTCGATCTCTTCGGTAAGATCTTCTGAAAGCGAAAATATTTTGCTGGCAGCGGGAAGGGAAATGCTGTTTTTTATTTGTTCAAAATAGGGTTGAAAAATAACCGGCTCGATTTTCTGTTTGGCCAGTTCGTCAAAAAACAATTGCACCTCTTTATGTTGCTCCTCCTCCAGTAGCCGGCTATAAATAGCTGTCTTCATGTAATTAAAAAATGGTCCGTGTTGTAAAAATAACCTGTTTTGAACTAACGGGTTCAATGACCACCCCGGCCTGGAGATATGGACCGATGGGGAAATGAAGGAACTATCAGCCGAGTTTCAGATAATTCATGAGATTATCGTAGTTGCTGCGGAGTTCATTGGCATAAAGTTCTTCACCGAAAAAGTATTTTACGGTATACTCATATCGCTGGAAAGTAGCCACGATATCTGCCACATCCGGTTTATTGATCCGGATGGTCACCTGCATCATTCCCGATTCGGCATCATTGGTCGTGTTCAATTGTGTGATCTGGGCATCGTTGGTCTCCACCAGCTTGCTGATCTCATTAAATGAATACTGGTTGCTGGCAATTTCCAGGACCACGAGGCCTCCCGGTTCTTTCAGGCTCATGAATTCGGAGGCGTATTTCAACAGTTCGCTGTAGACCAGGGTGCCCGCCAGTTCATTTTCTTCCGTTACCACCGGTACCACGCTCAGCCCGTTCTCAGCAGCGATCTGCACCGCTTTCAGGAAATGATCTTCTTCTTTTACGGAAACGTTGGAGAAAGATTGTTCAAATTGTGCAAGCGTGGCATGATCATTCTCGGCCTGCAGCAGATCCTCTTCGCTGACCGTGCCTACATATTTGTCTCCATCGATGATCGGCAAATGGGTGACATGGTTGTCATTCATCAATTGCAGGGCCTGGTACACCTTGTCATAAAGGCGCAGCGAGGGAAGCGTTTGAGATAACAGTTCACGGGTTAACATGGATAGCGGCTTTGTTTTATAAATACTACTCTGTCAGCTTTATGTTCAGTAGACATCAACGCTCAGGCAACTGTTGCAGGTTCGTTGAGTTTTTTCAGGAATTTATGCAGAATAGCATTGAATTCATCAGGTACTTCCATCATGGGCGCATGGCCACACTTGTCAACAAAATGCAGTTCACTGTTCGGGATCAATTTATTGAACTCCCTTGCCACGAATGGCGGGGTGATCGTATCATTACTCCCCCATACTAATAACGTAGGTTGCTTGATTTGATTGAGTTCCTCGCCTAAATTATTTCTGATGGCGCTTTTGGCCATCGCAATTATTTTAATGGCTTTCAGCCGGTTGCTTACAATTCCATACACTTCATCCACCAGTTCTTTACTGGCAATGTTAGGATCATAAAAGGTCAGTTCGGTCTTTTTGCGGATGTATTCATAATCACTGCGCTTCGGATAACTATCGCCCATCCCGTTTTCGAAAAGACCTGAACTACCTGTCAGTATAAGTGATGTGATACGTTCCGGGTGTTTCAATGTATGTACAAGCGCCACATGCCCACCGAGTGAATTTCACAAAAGGTGGACCCCTTCCAGCTCCCTGGTTTCAAGAAATTTATGAACGTATTTGGCG
>CAYSIU010000254.1:0-4850 GCA_964431095.1 uncultured Chitinophaga sp.
ATTCATCGATGAATAGGATCACATCCCGGTTCTTTTCCAGTTCATTCATGATCGCTTTCATCCTTTCCTCAAACTGGCCACGGTATTTTGTACCGGCCACCAGGGCCGCGAGATCAAGTGAGATGACCCTTTTATCAAAAAGCACCCTTGACACTTTGCGTTGAACGATCCGGAGCGCCAATCCTTCCACGATGGCGGTTTTACCCACACCGGGTTCGCCGATCAGGATCGGGTTATTTTTTTTGCGGCGGGAAAGTATCTGGGAAACTCTTTCAATTTCTGTTTCGCGGCCTACGATGGGATCGAGTGCGCCCATCTCCGCCATTTTGGTGATATCCCTTCCGAAATTATCCAGCACGGGCGTTTTGCTTTTGGTGCTACCCTGCTTGGCGCTGCCTTTTGATTGCGAGTATTTCTTTTCCTCGTCAAAATCTTCGTCATTCTCATCCGTGTATTCAGCCCGGGGGTCATTGGATTTGACGATACCCAGTTCCTGGCGGAACAGGTCATAATCCACATCAAACTGGTTGAGTATTTGCGTGGCGATATTTTCTTTGTTCTTGAGGATGGAGAGCATCAGGTGTTCGGTTTCCACGGTGGCACTTTTCAGCGCTTTAGCTTCCAGCACGGTCACCCTGATCACTTTTTCTGCCTGCTTGGTGAGCGGCAGGCTGTTGATGTTGGCAATATTCTTCCCGGTCTTATCTTTTACGGCCAGTTCAATCTCTTTCCGCAATTCGTAAAGATCAACATTAAAACTTTTAAGAATACGAACGGCGGTATTATCTCCTTCCCGGATCAGGCCAAGGAGGAGATGTTCCGTCCCGATAAAATCATTGCCAAGTCTCAATGCCTCTTCCCTGCTGAACGAGATGATCTCTTTTACCTGTGCTGAAAAATTGTTGTCCATTAGATAATTGGTTGTAATACAATATTAACAAATAAATTTGGTTCCGGTTCTGCCGTAATTATAAACGGAATGTTGATAATTAAAGTTGTCGGAGGCGGGCCATTTTATAAGTTTTCGGCTTGGTCCGGGGTCCTTCCGGCAACGAATTTAACCGGTAATACCAGGAACTAAATGTAAGAACTAAACTATGCAAGTCAAAACTGATACCAAAGAAAGATTTCATGTCATCACGGTTGCCGAGCCCTCTCTTTCTGCTACTATGACAGAAGAAATCGGGGATCGCTTGTTGTCCTACCTGCAAAATGACGTTAAAAATTTGGTTTTAGTGTTGAAGGATTGTGGCTCGATCGATATGGCTGCAGCGGAAAAGCTCGTGTATATCCAGCAAAAATTCTATGAAAACAATGCTTCGTTTGTCATTTGCGAATTGCAAAAACCGATGGAAGATTTCCTGGATCAGCAAGGATTGCTGGAGATGATGAATATTACACCCACGCTCAGCGAAGCCGGAGATATTGTGCAGATGGAAGAGATCGAGAGGGAGATGTTGGATTAGGCAGTTGGCAGTTTTCAGTCAGCAGCCAGCAGTCAACAGTCGGAAATCTTTCTGAACGGACTGCAGACTGTGTACTGTGGGCTGTCGACTGTACCACGGACTGCAAACTGTGTACTGCCAACTGTACCCGGGCAGCCAACAGCCCGCAGCCTGTAGCCTGCAGCCAGGAGCCAGCAGCTTGCAGCTAGCAGCCAGTAGTTCGCAGTCTGCAGTCAGCAGTTGGCAGTGGGCAGCTAGGAGCCAGCAGCTAGCAGCCAGTAGCTTGCAGCTAGTAGCCTGCAGCCAGTAGCTAGCAGCCTGCACCCAACATAACAATCCGTAACTTGTTCACAAAAAATTTCAACGTGTTCGCCGTTACCATTCTTGGAAATAACTCAGCGGTCCCTGCCTTCGATCGTCATCCTACCAGCCAGGTCGTGACCTATGATGGCACTAATTACCTGCTGGACTGCGGGGAAGGCACCCAGATACAGATGATCAATTACAAGATCCGTCGGGGGAAGATTTCTCACATTTTCATTTCCCATCTTCACGGTGATCATTATTTCGGGCTGATCGGCCTGATCACCAGTTTCGGGTTATTGAATCACCAACAGGAATTGCATGTTTTCGGTCCTGCCCCATTAAAAGAGATTGTGGAATTGCAATTGAAAGTGGCGCAAACTACACTCCCATTTGCATTGCATATCCATACGATCAGTCAACCTGCCATGCTGCTGGATACAGGGAAACTTACGGTAAAATGTTTCCGCACCAATCACCGGATCGAATGTTATGGTTTTATTTTTACAGAAAAAAAACCACCTCGAAAACTCGATCCCGAGAAGGCAAGCCAGTACGGAATTCCCTTTACTTTTTTTGAAAGATTAAAGAATGGTGAAGATTATACAGCTGAAGACGGCACCCTCATTACCAATGAAATGGTCACCCTGCCGGCCGAGCCGGCGAAGACCTATGCGTTTTGTGCCGACACCAGATACGATGAATCCCTGCTCCCGCATATAAAAAACGCCGACCTTGTTTATCATGAGACCACTTATCTCGATAACCTGAGAGAGCAGGCAGAAAAACGTTTTCACTCCACCAGCAAACAGGCCGCACTAATGGCAAAAAAGGCCGGTGTGAAAAAATTGCTGATCGGGCATTTCAGCAGCAAGTACGATACACTCGAGGAATTTGAAATCGAAGCAAAGGAAATATTCCCGAATACAGAGCTTGCACTGGAAGGCGTGGCGTACCAGGTGTAATGCCGAGTCATTATGATCATTTGGTATTCCGAGTCGGTTAGAATTTGGTATTCCGAGCCGGTTACAATTTGGTATTCCGAGCCGCAAGGCGAGGAATCTACTCCGAGCCGTCATCGGCGAGCATCGAGGATTGTGAGCATTTGGTATTCCGAGTCGGTAACAACGAGGAATCTACTCTAAACAGACAAGTCCTCACTGACTTTTTACTTTTTATACCCCGAAACCACAAGCCATCTATAAAACAAAGGAAACTCTTTTCTCCAGGTAGCTTCGTTATGCCTTCCCTCATCCCTGATCACCGACACCATTTTTGATTTGGAAACCGTCGCCATTTCTTCAAAAGCCTTCAGCATATCCGGCACCATGCTCTCACTTTCCTGTTTACCCGCATAGAAATAAATACTTGCTTTTACTTCCTTCCCTTTTTTCTTTATATCATCAAATATCTTAGGTCCCACCCAGAACGCCGGTGAGAAAACCCCCGCGCCGCCAAACACTTTCGGGTATTTCAACAGCGCATACATCGAGATCAGGCCACCCATGGAACTACCGGCAATAAACGTATGTTCCCGGTCTTTTGAACAGTGGTAACTTTTATCTATATATGGCTTAAGCGTTTTAACCAGGAAATCCAGGTACTGATCCCCCTCTCCCTTTCCATAACGCTGCATATCATAAGGACAATACTCATTGATCCTTTTGTCGCCACCGTTATCAATACCTACTACAATGCAGTTCCTGAGATGCACTGAATCCAGGAACTCATCCACGCCCCATTCGCCGGAAAATGAAGTAGCATCATCAAAAACATTTTGTCCATCCTGCATATAAAGAACGGGGTAATGGTAGGTTTTATAATTCTCGGGCAGGTAGATCCAGATCCTTCGGCTGCGCTGCAATTGCGGAATGAGAAATGCAGTATCAACGATATGGACATGCATGCTGGTTGAATGTGCCCTGGGCTTTGCCGGGAAACGGTCCTGCCATTCTTCTATCGCCAGTTCAATTTTCGTATCGCCATCCACTTTCAGCGTTCTGTTCGCGATTCCCGCTCCACCCTTTTTGCATTCCACTTTGTCCCATCCGCCGCGGGTTATTTTATATTCATAGGAACCGGGGACCAGTTTGAGATCGAAAAAATAATTGCCTTTTTCATCCTGCTGGAATCTGAATTTGTTGTCCTGGGGATTCCAGTTATTGAAATTACCGGCGATATAGACAGCGCTGCCCTGAGGGTGGTTGTCCGGTAAAGATGTTATCTCAAACCTGATCGCGTTTTGAGCAATGACCGAAACGGTAATTAATAAAAATAATATGTTCAATGATGATCTGCGCATACTATAATGGGAAGGCGGGTATGATATGCGTTTGGCTGCATGTAAAGGCCTGAAGAGTATTAAACCTTCTTCATCAATTCCCTGATCTTTTGATGATGTTTTTCACTGACGGGCCATACCGGCAGGCGGAAACAATTTTTACAAAGACCCATTTCGCTCAGGTAGGCCTTGATCCCGCTGGGACTGCCTTCGGCAAACATGGAAGCAATGATGTCGGTGTATTTATAATGGAGGGAGCCGGCTTCCTCAAATTTTCCCTGCAGGCAGAAGCGAACCATATTGGAATACTCCAGCGGGTAAGCATTCGCCACTACGGAGATCAAACCCTCCGCCCCGGCAGCGATCATTTGAAGAGTGATGGGGTCATCCCCACTGATGACCATGAAGTCGGCCGGTTTGTTCTTGATAATATAATTGATCTGCTCAAAATTGCCGCTGGCTTCCTTGGTCGCAAATATGTTTTTACATTCTCGCGCGATCCTTACCTGCGTTTCACCTGTTACGTTCATTCCTGTCCTGGAGGGAACATTATACATGATTATGGGTAAGGGCGTAGCAGCATCCAATGCCTGATAATGCCGGAAAAGCCCTTCCTGGTTGGGTTTATTATAATAAGGGCTTACGGAAAGGATGGCATCATAGCCGGAAAGATCAAAATTTTTAAACCCATGGATCACTTCATTTGTATCATTTCCACCGATCCCGGCAACCAAAGCCCTTTGGCCGGCCACCTGTTTTTGCACAAAGGAGAACACTTCCTGTTTTTCATCGCCGTGGATCGTGGCGCTTTCACCGGTGGT
>CAYSIU010000255.1:0-4847 GCA_964431095.1 uncultured Chitinophaga sp.
AAAAGTATGATTTAAATACCCTGCCTGTTGTTGACGAAAAAAATATAATGCTCGGAATTGTGACAATCGATGATATGGTTGATGTATTGGAAGAAGAAGCAACCGAAGATATTCAAAAATTCGGTGGTATGGAGGCATTGGAAGATTCTTATGTCGATACCAGTCTTTTAGAAATGGTGAAAAAAAGAGCCGGATGGCTGATTGTGCTTTTCTTAGGTGAAATGCTTACGGCTACGGCCATGGGATAATTTGATACCGAGATTTCCAAGGCGGTGGTACTCGCGCTATTTGTCCCCCTCGTTATTTCCAGCGGAGGTAATAGCGGTTCGCAGGCAGCTACATTGATCATCCGGGCCATGGCCTTAAAAGAACTTTCGTTCCGTGACTGGTGGTTTGTGATGCGCCGGGAAGTTCTTTCCGGGCTTACCCTTGGGCTCATTTTAGGTACCATTGGCTTTTTACGGATCACCCTTTGGGAAAATTTTCATTGGTATGAATACGGGCCCCACTGGCTTTTAATCGCGATGACGATCTTTTTTTCACTGATCGGTATTGTGATGTGGGGAACACTGATGGGTTCTATGATCCCGATGGTTCTGAAACGCTTTAAAGTGGATCCCGCTACTTCTTCGGCCCCCTTCGTAGCCACGTTGGTCGATGTTACCGGGCTGATCATCTATTTTACGATTGCAGCAATTATTTTAAAAGGGACATTACTTTGACAGACTGATATCGTTTCAGGAAAACATCTCTTTGATCCGGTCAAAGAAATTCTTCCCGCTTTTATCCGGGTGTGGTTTGAAGTTGGGTGATTGCCCCATTTTTTCCAGTAATGCCTTTTCTTCGGGGGTCAGATGCTGAGGTGTCCATACATTGACCTGAATGAGCTGGTCACCTTTCTGGTAAGAATTTACCGCCGGGAATCCTTTGCCTTTCAGGCGAAATATTTTACCGCTTTGCGTACCGGCGGGTATCTTGATTTTTGCCCTTCCGTCAATAGTCGGCACTTCTATCTGGGTGCCAAATACCGCATCGGTGAATGAAAGATGCAGGTCATAAGCTACGTTCAGCCCTTCCCGGTGAAGCTCTTTATGGGGTTCTTCTTCTATCAAAACGATCAGGTCGCCGGGCACTCCTCCTCTTTCACCTGCATTGCCACGACCGCTGATGTTCAACTGCATGCCTTCCTGTACGCCGGCAGGGATATCAATACTCACTGTTTCTTCTCCATATACTCTTCCCTCGCCTTTACAGGTACCGCATTTGGCAGTTACGGTAGTGCCTTCGCCGCCGCAGGTAGGGCAGGTAGTCACCGTTTGCATCTGGCCCAGAAAAGTATTCTGCACTTTTCTAACCTGTCCGCTGCCCCCGCAGGTCGCACAGGTTTGCACACTCCCCTTGTCCCTTGCACCGGTTCCACCACAGGTATGACAACTGACATATTTTTTTACCTTGATGTGCTTGGTAACCCCTTTGGCAATTTCCTCATAAGTAAGTCTTAATTTGATCCTCAGGTTGCTGCCTCTCATTCCTCTGCTGCGATGCTGACTCCGACCCCCCCGGCTCCCGCCAAAAAAACTTCCGAAAAGATCGTCTCCGAAAATATCACCGAACTGGCTGAAGATATCTTCCATGTTCATACCGCCGCTATACCCGCCCCGGCCATTGTTACTTAAGCCGGCATGACCATACCGGTCGTATTGTGTTTTTTTATCCGTATCACTGAGCACTTCATAGGCTTCAGCGGCTTCTTTGAATTTCTCTTCGGCAGCCTTGTCCCCCGGGTTTCGGTCCGGGTGAAATTGCATGGCTACCTTGCGGTATGCTTTTTTTATCTCGTCCGCAGAAGCAGTTTTGACTACACCTAATATTTCGTAATAATCTCTTTTAGTCATTTTAAAATTGATTTGCTACCGGCTATGAACTCATACGGCGAGCCTGCCTGTAGCTGATTGGCCCGCCAACCGCAAGTTTATTTTCCTACAACCACTTTTGCATGCCGGATGATCCTGTCGTTCAGGTAATATCCCTTCATGATCTCATCCAGCACTTTTCCTTTTTGTTCTTCTGATGGGGCGGTTATCTCTGTTATGGCATCATGCAGATCAGGGTTGAACTGCTGGTTCAGTGTTTCCATTGCTTTGATACCCCTTGCCTGCAGTACACTGCGGAGTTTAGTAAACACCAGCATGACCCCTTCTTTTATTGCAGGAGATTCTTCGCCGGCTTCTAATTGTTTTTGTGCCCGGTCACAATCGTCCAGCACTTCCAGCAGATCAATAATGACTTCGCGACCCGCGGTCTGGATCAATTCGATCCGCTCCTTGGCATTGCGGCGTTTAAAATTGTCAAATTCCGCTACTTTCCGGAGATATTTATCTTTTATTTCCTCCAGCTCTGTCTTCAGTTTTTCCAACTCCGATTCTTCCCCCACGGGCTCGTTCAGATGGGTTGTTCCACTCAGGTTCTCATCGGTATTTAAGTCAAGACCTGTGTTATTATCCCCTTTATTCTTGTCTTTATCTTTCATGTCTTTTTCTGCCATTTTTTCAAATTGACTGCCCTTCCGTACCAACCGGTACATCCGGCGGGCAAAGGTAAGATTGTCAAGAATACTGCCAACCTGAAGATAAGACCGGCTTTGCCCGGATTTTGGACAAAATGACCGCTAGCCGGCAATAGGTAGCGGCCCGGCCTTTTATAACGCTGATCTTTACCTTGTACCTTGCGCCCTGTACCATACACTTTACACCGTTATTCATGATCAAAGTATACCTGAGAAAAAAAATATCCCCCCGGATCGCCAATGGCCATCCCTGGATATTTGCCAATGAAGTGGAGAGAACGGAAGGGAAGCCTGAGGGAGGAGAAACAGTGGATGTCTTTTCTCATGAGAAAAAATTCATCGGCAGAGGTTATATCAATCCCCGGTCACAGATACGGGTCAGGTTGCTTACGCGAAATAAAACAGAAGAGATCAATGAACAGTTTTTTCTTAAGAGCATTACACAATGCTGGGAATACAGGAAAAAACTGGGTTACACAGAAAACTGCCGGCTTGTTTTTGGCGAAGCCGATGGATTGCCCCAGTTGATCATCGACAAATTCAACGATTATTTTGTTCTGCAGACCCTGGCATTGGGGATGGATGTGTGGAAACCCTGCATTGTAAAAGCACTCAATGAGATCTTCCATCCACGTGGCATCTATGAAAGAAATGACGTACCTGTAAGGGAACTGGAAGGGCTGCCCCAGCAAAAGGGGTTCTTGTCCGCGCCCTTTGATACAAAGATCATAATCCGGGAGAATGGTCTTCAATTTTATGTTGATATTGAGAATGGACAAAAGACGGGTTATTTTCTGGACCAGCAGGACAATCGAAGGGCCATCCGGCATATTGTAAAAGGGGCTGATGTTCTTGGTGCGTTCGCCTATACGGGCACTTTTGAGATTCATGCCGCATCCTATGGTGCGAGGTCAGTCCTGGGTTTGGATATTTCTGCCAGCGCGGTAAGACAAGCCAGTGAGAATGCAGCGCTGAACAAGTTTGAACATATTTGCCGTTTTGAAACCGCCAATGCATTTGATGTGCTGAAACAATGGGTTAAGGAGGGGAGACGGTATGATGTGGTGATGCTGGACCCTCCCTCCTTCACCAAAAGCCGGGAAACGATCCAGAAAGCATTAACAGGATACAAAGAAATTAACCTGCGGGGGATGAAACTGGTAAAGCCCGGAGGTTTTCTTGTCACTTCTTCCTGCACCAGCCTGGTAAGCCCTGATTTATTTCTCCAGGTCATTGACGAGGCGGCCCATGATGCTAAAAGGCCGATACGCCAGGTGACCTTTCAAACACAGTCAGGCGATCATCCGGTTCTCCCGGGTGTGGACAATACGCAATACCTCAAATTCCTGGTTATCCAGGTACAATAAAAGAAGATGATAAAAGGAATTATCGGGAGACCTGGAATTTGCCCGATTCAAGGATCTTCCCGTTGAGATCGATCAGGTGATAAACATACACGCCGCGGTTAAAATCATTGAGGTCAATGGTAACTTTTGCGGGAACATTGAAAGATTCATACATTTTTTTACCCAGCACACCGCTGTAAATATTGATAGAAAGGCCTTGCTTATAATTCTTTTGCATATCAAACGTAATATAAGAAGTAGCCGGGTTGGGATACAACCTGACGATTCTGTCCTGAGCATCCGTTGGGGGTGCTGTCCTGGAAGATTGACCCTGTGACTGGATGGCTATCAACAGAATAAAGGATAGTATAGGTAGAATTCGCTTCAACGAAACAAATTTACTTTTATTATTCGAAAAGTAGGCCGAATTTTTTACCTGCGCAACGTAAAACTACGATAGTTTAAAAGATATTAAAAATCAGTTGCTTACAGATAAATTTCAAACCCCTTTTAACGAATATTTAGTTCGGGTGGCTTAGCGTTTCCTGGATTTTATTGAAATCGGGTATCCCGGAGGCATTCTCCAGCACTTCTGCATAGCGGACGATACCATCCTTGTCTATTACGAAAGCTGAACGTTTGGAGACGCCTTTCATATTGTAACCAAACACTTCATAAATGGTTCCATACAGGGTGGAAACTTCCTTATTAAAATCACTCAGCAATGGAAAATTGAGCTGTTGCTCTTCTTTGTATTTGGCCAGCGTATGGAGTGAATCTACGGAGATGCCAAATACTTTTGCCTGTACATCATTGTACGTGGCAATATGATCGCGAACAAAACATAATTCCCTCGTGCAGGTGCTGGTAAAAGCCAGGGGAAAGAATAACAGCACGACCGGTTCACCCTTTAGCGCGGAAAAAGTTACCTGTTT
>CAYSIU010000256.1:0-4847 GCA_964431095.1 uncultured Chitinophaga sp.
TTAAAAACGTTAATTTCTAAGTTCAGGCTATTGTCCCTTATAGGTAGTTGGGTACCCTCAAGGAGAGGGAGAAAGGGATTCTCTGTGAATTTAGCACATGAAGGGTGAGGTAAATATTCGCATCAGGCAAAATTTTGTTCATAAATTACATAGAATGGAAGAAAAAAATTACAATAATAATCTCCACGGGAATGCAAATTACCAAGCCTATCTTAATGCGAAGTCATTGCGGCAAAAAGAAACTGAGGCAGAAAAAAAACTTTGGTCCTTTTTAAGAAATCGTCAATTAAACGGTAAAAAATTCAGGAGACAACATGCTTTCGGAGTTTTTATTCTTGATTTTTATTGCCATGAATGTAAACTAGTCATAGAATTGGATGGAAGTGTCCATAAGGGTAGTATTAACAGGCAATATGATGAGGCGAGGACGTCCTATCTGAAGGAAAACGGAATTACTGTCATTCGTTTCTACAATTCTGAAGTGATGAAGAACATTGAAGGGGTTTTAGGCAAAATAAAGAATTGTCTATTCTCATAACCCATTTATCTCACCCAGTGCTTAATTGTATGGAAGATAGGCCAGACCGCGATCGTCAGACCCTTCTTAAAAATTTGAAAAAGACCGCATGCGGTTGATCTTCAGATCCTGCAGTATCGCTGCTTTGGGACTGATGGAGAAACTGAAGAACCGGTAAAGACCTACCGGTGTTACATTGATTCCCATTTGCCAGCAATGCATTTCCCGCGCAATGCTCATCTGGAAGGTCTGCAGCTTACGCGTGTGAAAATCATAATACCCGTTTGTTGAAAAATTCCATTTGGGAGTAAGATTAAAGCTGCCGCTGAAATTCATGTTGGATGTAAAATCCTTTTCAAAGCCACTCAGGTCCTGCTTCAGGCGATTGACAAATGAAAGTGAAAACCCCAGGCTGACCTGCCAGGGGATATTGAAATCCACGAACTCGGCCGGGTTTTGCTGCATATATTCCAGCAACCGTTGCTGATCCGCAATCAGGGCGGGGTCGTTGAGCTTTTGTTCAGCGAGCTTTTTTCTCTCGGCATCTTTTTTGGGATCACGGGGTTTACTCTTGAAGTTGGTACTGACAGATACGCTACCATATGTGAGCCGGCCCAATTTGGGTTTGCTTCCCTTCCATGCATACTTGTTGATATCCACTCCCCGTTCATTGAACTGGTAAGGATCCAGCACTGTGTTGGCCGTGATATTGAATTTATCAAACAAGGTGGTCCTCAAGTAAATATTGAAAAGGTCCAGTTTCATTGAATCCCGTAAAAAATTGTAACCGGAAGTAAATCCATACCCATCAATCAGTTTTATTTTTTTAATGGCATTTTCACCGGTGTCTTTCCCAGAACGCCATTTCATTTCCAGGTTATTATCCAGTTGAAAACCTATCCCACCTGTCCTGCCTTCGCTGAAACCGGGATACAAGGCCCCCTCAAATTCGGAGAAACGGTAGGCAAATCCCGGGGAAAGCGTATCGGTATAAAAATGTTGCCGCGAAAGATCGGGTTTGTAATTAAAACTCACCGCGGGACGGATCACATGGCGGATGGCATAGATCCTTGAGTGCTTGAACTGGTACGTACCATAAATCGCCGTATTAAAACTAAGCGAAAAGGAAACCTGGTGATCGGTAAAGAACCCCTTGGTAATAACGGTATCCACTTTTTGTGTGGCCGTGTTCCATTTACGACGAAACTTTTGAGCGATCCATACCTGAGAATAAGAAATCCCGGGCGATATGATGATGGCGCCCCCGGCAACCGGTGGCAAGGCCAGGGTAAGGGGGAAACTATGCTGGGCGCCCCATTGAAATTTATCGATCAGGTTGTTGAATTTAAAAGCCGTGTCATAAAAAGATACCTGGTCACGAAAAGTTCCATTGTACCCGACGCCCAGTTTCTGGTACCATTTGGCGGTGCCCACGGCATTTTTTGGCTGGAAGGGATAAAGTGTGCTCACCGTAAAGCCCACATCGGGAATGCTCATATTAATAAGGTGTGTCAGATTGTTCTGGTTATGGTTGGCTGTAATCGTAAGATTATAAGGTTTACCTGCCCAACTCTTGGAATAAGCGATTGAAGAACCCAACTGGTTCTGGAAATTGAGACGGGTGCTGTTGGGAACATACTGGTTGTACTTGGTGGAACCGGCATTCACATTGGCCGAAAAACTGGTACCGGGCCGGGCCTTGCTGTCCACCGCGTGGCTCCAGGTAATGAAATAGCTCCTGTTTTTTGAAAAATCCGGGTCGCCTTTGAAGTTAAACTTGGAGGATTGTACACTCAGATTGAAAGAGCCGCTGTAATGATATCGTTTCCGGTACGTGGGATTCACATTCACCGACCATCCCCCATAGGAATAAAGATTACCGTACACTTTTACATCCCAGTATTCACTCAGTACTTTATAGTAGCCCATGCCTTCGAGTCCAAGACCCAATTGTTCATTGGAAGTGAATTGCGGGGGTAAAAAACCCGAATGACGACCCTGGCTCAGGGGGAAAAAACCAAACGGAAGCCAGATCGGAATCGGTACACCTTCAAATTCAGGATGTATCATTCCCGATACAGCGAGTTTTTTATTGATCACTTTCATCTTTTGCGTCACAAAAGCAAAATGGGGCTCATCCAGGTTACAAGTGGTGAATCTTGCTTTTTTGATGAACATAGTGTTTTCGTTCACCTTTTTCGCTACTTCGCCCTGCATGAACATCTCACCCTCCTGGGTATATGTATTTTTTGTGAGACCTACCTGGCTCTTGAAATTGTAGCGGATCGTATCACTGAAGAATTCATTTTCGCCGCTTTTAAAATGCGCATATTCCGTGACCAGACCTGCGCTGTCCTTTTTATTCACTGCCGTGATCACCTGGCTGGGTTGATCCAACTCTACTTTGGGCGCCGTCAGCGTAATGTCTTTGTATTCCGTTTTTGTTTTACCATAGAGTAAGATCTTTTTATCCTGGATCAGGACCACTGCCGAATCCTGTGCCTCGTATTTCACCGGCGCATCCAGCGAATCTTTGGAGATCTTCAAAGAGAATGTGTCTACTTTTTCTATCAAATGGGTGGAATCCTTGCCGGGCAATTTTGAAGTATCAGTAACAGGCATCAACCTCTGTCCCGTGCTGTCGGTCCTGATCAATGGCTTCGTGGTATCGGCAGGGGTTGTTAAAGGACTGCGAAAATCCGGACTCTTTGTACCGCCGGCTGCAGTTTTCCACGTTAGTGTGCATAATATCGCAGCCACCAATATCCCGTAAAAAAAATAATTTGGCCTAAATTTGTACAGTTGCTTCATCAGGTAGTAAGCAAATGTAAACCATTATCCCATAGGCATCTGGCTCATCCACCTAAACAATTTGTGAATATTGCCATCCCGTGACCCGATAAACTGAAGAACCATGATCACACGAACCGTTCTGTTTTTTCTTTCTGTTTCCTTTTGTGCCATCTTACTTTCATTTGTGAAAGACGATAGCCATCAAGACCCCCCCAAACAAAAGGTTATCAAAACAATCATCATTGACCCCGGGCATGGCGGAAGTGATGCCGGCGCACACGGTGAGTATTCGCTCGAAAAAAATATCTGCCTGGCGATTTCGCTGAAACTGGGCAAAATGATCGAAAAAGAATTTCCCGACCTGCAATTGTTCTTTACCCGGACGGACGATAGTTATCCGGCGCTGCACACCCGCGCCGATTTTGCCAATGAAAAAAAAGGCGATCTTTTTCTTTGCATTCACGTGAATTCGGCTCCACCCGTCCGCCATTCAGAATTGATCGGGCATAAAAATGTGACCTATTATACCGGAAAGGGGAAAAAGCGGAAAAAAAAGACCAAAGTGGTCCCGGAGTATCGCTACTGGACAACCCCCAATCCCGCCAAAGGAACCGAAACCTATATCTGGGGTGCCCACCGCAATGAACAAAAAGAACTGGCTATGCGGGAAAATTCACAAATGTTCCAGGAAGAAAACTTTGAAAAGAATTATGGCGCCGGTTTTGATCCCGGTTCGCCGGAGTTTATTGCCATGTCACTGCTCAAGACAAAACAGTATTTCAAACGCAGCGCAATGCTGGCCGGTTTGATACAGGATGAATTTGTAAAAGTGGGACGTGTGGACCGGGATGTGAAACAGCGACCCGTCGGCATATGGGTACTCCAGGCCACGGCCATGCCCAGTGTATTGGTGGAAACAGGATTTATTTCCAATCCCGACGAGGAACGATTCCTCAACAGTGAAGAGGGTCAGGCGGAAACTGCTGCCTGCATCATCAAAGCGCTGAAGACGTATATTGATTGGCTGGAGAAGCAGCAAAACAAAGAAGGAGATAGCAATGGCAGTAATAATGGAGCCGTAGCAAAAAAAGTATCCGCATTCCTGCAACAGGTTGAGGAAAAAGAGATGCATCCTGTTCCATGAGATTTGTAACGCTTCCCTTATCTTACCGCCCTGTTTTAAACGAATCATAAATAAATTGAGTGGATGAGAAAAAAAGTCTTCCTGCTGACGACCATAGCTCTGTTCTCATTTCTTTCGTCTGCCCTTGCCCAGGAGAAAGGGAAAAAAGGAGTTCACACGCTGATCATCGATCCCGGTCACGGGGGTCTTGACCCCGGGGCAAAAGGGTTGAAAGAATCAGAAGCAAATGTGGCATTACAGGTTTCGCTGAAACTGGGTGATATGCTGACGAAAGCTTTCCCTGACATGAGGATCATTTATACACGAACCACCGATATTCTTCCGGGTAACCTCTCCAATAAGGATGCCGCTTTGAAATACCGGGCCAATCTCGCCAATGAACCCGGGGGCGAT
>CAYSIU010000257.1:0-4841 GCA_964431095.1 uncultured Chitinophaga sp.
TAAATGTAAGGGAAATGGTTGTTTAAAAAGGCAGAAATTTTGTGGATTTTAAATTTAACCTGGTTGCCATGGCGGGTTTTGCGGTTTTTTTTAATGGATGGGCAATAATGAGCTACCGGAAGAGGAGTTAATGGGTTGACGGATCAGTGGATTAATCAGGGAACCGGCCCTGGTAAAGGAGAATGCTGAAGTTGAAAGAATCCTCCTCATTAATCGATGCCCGATTAATCAATCCCCCATATCTCAAGCCTGATTAATTTTCCGGGATCTGTTTCGTATTATTTACAATCTTTTTTATATTCGGATATTAAATTGTCCGTTTATGCTGAAAATAGCCAACCTGAAAGCGGGAGATATTATTATGGTGAATGATGAAGGGGTGATGAGAGAAGGCACCGTGGTCAGTGTAAGCTATGAAGAGAACCAGGCGCTGGTGGACAATGGCGTGCAGGAATTCTGGTACAGCCCTGAAGAAATGCAGGCCATACCACTGGATGAGAACCAGCTTTTACAACTGGGTTTCAGTAAAGAAGAGGCGGATGGTTCGGTTAAATATAAACGGGATTCCTTCCGGCTGCTGACTCCCAAAAAAGGAGACTTTTCCAATATTGAGATGTGGTGGAGGGAAGACAGGCGACATTTCAGCTTTATCCTCGGGGTGCACGAGCTCCAGAACCTCTTCCACGATATGACCAAAGTGCCGCTTTACAAGTCCTGATGGCGTTTCCAGCCGTATTTTTAGCCTGCGGGCCTCATTTTCCTTAAAGCCCACAAAATTAACCGGGGTTTTTTCTTTTTTCCCCCTGATACACTTACCTTTGCCCGCCCGGACGAAAAGGGTCTGGCGGATCGCTTTCCAGGCTGATTTTCGGAAGGGACTCGCGGGAAATTATGTCGAAACAACCCCTTATAAAACAAGATGGTACGATCGTCGAAGCCCTTTCCAATGCCATGTTCAGGGTAAAATTGGAAAATGGACACGAAATACTGGCCACGATCTCGGGGAAAATGAGGATGCATTATATCCGCATCATGCCGGGTGATAAAGTGGGTGTGGAATTGTCGCCATATGACCTGACAAGAGGAAGGATCAATTTCCGGTACAAATAAGCTGTTGGTAATAAAAGAATAAAGAAGTTTTCAATGAAAGTAAGAGCATCCATTAAAAAAAGAAGCGTTGACTGCAAGATCGTTCGCAGGAAAGGCAAATTATATATCATTAACAAAAAAAACCCCCGGTTTAAGCAAAGACAGGGGTGAGGATCGGCTGGCAATCAGCGATGGGAAGATGCTGAATAAGAAACAAAAAATAAACTAATATAATGGCTCGTATTGCGGGAGTTGATTTACCAAAAAATAAAAGAGGAGAGATCGGTCTTACCTATATCTATGGGATCGGTCCTTCCACTGCCAAATATATCCTTGACAAGAACAATATTGACCGCAATAAAAAGGTGAACGACTGGAATGATGATGAACTGAATGCAATCCGTAACACCATCACCGAAGAACTGAAAGTGGAAGGTCAGTTGCGCTCGGAAGTCCAGATGAGCATCAAACGTTTGCTGGATATCGCCTGCTACCGCGGGGTACGTCACCGGAAAGGGCTGCCGGTTCGTGGCCAGCGTACAAGAACCAACAGCCGCACCCGGAAGGGTAAGCGTAAGACCGTGGCCGGAAAAAAGAAAGCGCCTAAGAAATAATTTGATGTGGCAGGCACAGAACATGGTGCCTGTACATTTGATAAATGCACCAATATTTACTGAATTGATCACGGATACCCGGTGCAGGAGGAGGGTCAATTCAGGTTCCGTTCGAATGACGGGATAACAGGATTAACAGTAAAAAAGATCACCTCAGAAGAGCAATTATGGCAAAAGCACAGGTACAGCAGCCAGTGAGTGCAAAAGCTGCTGCCAAAAAAAGGATCGTGAAAGTGGATGCATACGGCGATGCGCATATTTCCGCTACTTTCTACAACATCATCATCAGTCTTACCAATAAGTCGGGCCAGGTTATTTCCTGGAGCAGCGCCGGTAAAATGGGATTCAAGGGTTCCAAAAAGAATACACCCTATGCTGCGCAGACGGCGGCGAATGATGCTGCCAAAACAGCATTTGATGCAGGGTTGAAAAGGGTGGATGTGTTCGTGAAAGGTCCCGGCTCCGGTCGTGAAAGCGCGATCCGTTCCATTACACAGTCCGGTATTGAAGTGGTGATGATCAGGGACGTAACGCCATTGCCGCACAATGGATGCCGTCCGCCGAAGAAAAGAAGAGTATAACCCCATTCCCCGCCTGACCGGCAGGTCCGGGCAGGCTAAAGGGGCGATGGAATACATATTGAATCGCCAGAACAGATTCATTTAAAAAAGGGTGCCTGATTGATTTTTAACGCTTTTAATGATCATCGCACCGTTTCTAAAAAGCGTAAATGAAAAAACTATGGCAAGGTACAATGGTCCAAAGACCAAGATCTCCCGCATTTTTGGTGAGCCAATCCTGGGCAACGGTAAATGGTTGACAAAAAACAGCAATCCTCCAGGGATACATGGTGATAAACGGAAACGCAAGACCCTGGGCGAGTACGCTCTCCAGCTCAGAGAAAAACAAAAAGCCAAATACACTTATGGGGTACTGGAAAAACAATTCCGCAAAACTTTTGAAGAAGCCTCCCGTCGCAAGGGGGTAACCGGTGAGAACCTGATCAAACTGCTTGAAGCGCGGCTGGATAATAGCGTTTTCCGGATGGGGATCGCACCCAGTCGCCCCGCTGCCCGCCAATTGGTCAGTCATAAGCATATTGAAGTGAACGGGGAAGTGGTCAACATTCCTTCTTTCCAGTTGAAGCCTGGTGATATTGTCACGATCAAAGAAGGCAGCCGGGGAAGAACTTCCGTTACCAGTGTCATCCGGGGAAAGAATCCCAAGTTTAACTGGCTGGATTGGAACGAAACCGATATGAAAGGGACTTTTATCACCTATCCTGAAAGGGAAAGTGTGCCGGAGAACATTAAGGAGCAGTTGATTGTTGAATTGTACAGTAAATAATCAACCCTGAATCATCAATCACTGGTTAGCTCAAGCCTCGGCTGCAGAGTAATGGACCAGAAGATAAAGCGGGTGACGGGGGCGATGATAACAGCACCAAAACCTGCAACAGAAATAAAACTACAAACTATAAACAAATAATATGGCCATTTTAAATTTCCAGAAACCCGATAAGATCATCCTGCAGAAAGCAACTGATTTTGAAGCCCAGTTCGAGTTTCGCCCGTTGGAACCCGGGTACGGGGTCACCATCGGTAATGCACTTCGCCGCGTGTTGTTGAGTTCACTGGAAGGCTATGCCATCATTGGCGTGAAGATCGAAGGTGTGGATCATGAATTTGCCACGATGAAGGGCATCAGTGAAGATGTGGTAGAGATCTTCCTGAACCTGAAACAGGTTCGTTTCAAAAAAATCGTAGAACACGAGGTGACCAACGAGAGGATCATGTTGTCGGTAAAGAATAAGACCGAGTTTACCGCCGGAACGATCGGGGAAGCCACCCATTCTTTCCAGGTCATGAATCCTGACCTGCTGATCTGTACGCTGGATTCCTCCGCCCGGATGGATATTGAACTGACCATTGGTAAAGGCCGCGGCTATGTACCAGCCGAAGACAATAAACCAAAGGATGCACCCCTGGGCTATATACCGGTGGATGCCATCTTCACACCGATCAAGAATGTGAAATACACCATCGAGAATACCCGTGTGGAACAAAGAACAGATTTTGAGAAACTGATCATGGAAGTCTCTACGGATGGTACCATTCACCCGGAAGAGGCCGTAAAGCAGGCATCCAGGATATTGATCCAGCACCTGATGATCATTACGGATGAGAACATTACGTTCGATAATAAGGAAGAGAAGAAAGAGGACCTGGTGGATGAGCAAACCCTCCAGTTGCGGAAAGTGCTGAAGACACCGCTGGAAGATCTTGATCTGTCCGTAAGGGCCTTCAATTGCCTGAAAGCCGCCAAGATCAATTCACTGAGCGAGCTGGTGCAATATGAACAGGAGGACCTGATGAAGTTCCGCAACTTTGGCCAGAAATCACTGGCCGAGATCGAACAGGTATTGACAGAAAGGGGACTGCATTTTGGAATGGACCTGGCTAAATTGGGAATTGATCTGAACGAAAATTAACCGTTCGGCATCCTCAGGGTCGACCCTTGATGGTTGTCAGAAAATTTATTAATAAAGTAGGTTGTAATTCCTGACACGGTACAACCGATAAAATTCAAACGTCATGCGTCACGGAGATAAAATAAAAAACCTGAGCCGTACCAAGGCACACAGGGATTCATTGCTGAGCAACCTTGCCTGCCAGCTGATCAAGTACAAAAGAATTGTCACGACTACCGCCAAAGCAAAAGCTTTGAGAATATATGTAGAACCCCTGATCACCAAGGGCAAGGAAAATACCACACACCAGCGCCGGGTAGTGTTCAGCTACCTGAAGGATAAGGAAGCAATCACTGAGTTGTTCAGTCATGTGGCTGAAAAAGTAGCCGGTCGTCCGGGAGGGTACACCCGTGTCATCAAACTGGGCACGCGCCCCGGTGATAATGCTGAACAGGCCATGATCGAACTGGTTGATTTCAATGAGATCTATGGTAAGGGTAAAGACGCGCCAGGGACGGCCGCGAAAAAAACACGCCGTGCCGGGGGGTCAAAAAAGAAAGGGGGAGAAGCAGCCAGCGAGAAAGCAGAGGAAACCGTTGCAGAAGCAAAAGCAGAAAAAAAATAATGAGTGCGATCCTATTCATAAAAGGCTTCGGTTTTCCGGAGCC